>JAITJT010000096.1 GCA_031278795.1 Deltaproteobacteria bacterium
AGGATGTGCCCGGCGGTGCCTGGTGGCTCCAGCCTCAAGGCGGGGTCTATCTGGTAGGGGTCGAAGTTTGAGATTTGGGGCGCCAGAAAGGAGATGAGAAACATGGTCAAGACCACCAGAGCGCCAATGGTGGCTAGTTTATTGGACCAGAGCTTATGAAGCAGTATTTTTACCGTAGTCATCAGCTTTCTCTCACTTGAAGGCCGTGTCGCGGATCCTGGGGTCGGCCAGGGCGTAGCCCAGATCCGCCAGGAGGTTGCCAATCAAGGTTAGAACCGCGCTCATGACCAAACCTCCCATGACCATGGTGTAGTCATACTGGCGCACGGCCTCGAACATGAGGAGCCCCAGACCGGGGATGGCGAATATGGACTCAATGATGACCGAGCCGGCAACCAGCCCCGGAACCGAGAGGCCCAGGATGGTGATTACCGGAATGAGGGCGTTTCTTAGGGCGTGCTTCCAGATGACCATGCGCTCGGAGAGGCCCTTGGCCCTGGCCGTGGTGATGTAGTCCTGGCGGATGATGTCCAGCATATTGGAGCGGAGGTAGCGTGAGATGCCAGCTAGGCCGCTAAGAGAGGAAATGAGAATGGGAAGGGCCAGGTGCTTGGAGAGGTCCACAATCTTACCCAGGCGGGAGAGGCTTTGGTAGTCGTAGGAGGTGAGCCCCGATATGGGAAGGGCCTGGAGCTTGATGCCAAATAGATCCATAGCCAAGAGCGCCATCCAGAAGGATGGCGCTGCAAAGAAAATGAAGACAAACATAGTGCTTATCTTGTCAAAAGCCCCTCCGGCCCTAACGGCGCTGATTAAGCCTATGGGAAATGATAGGAGTAGGATAATGGCGAGTGAGACCAGGTTCATGGCCAAGGTGACCGGGAGCCTCTCCTTAATCTTCTCGGAGACGGGTCTGGGGTCCTGGGACATGGATTTCTTGAAATCCAGCTGTATGAGCCCTCCCACCCAGTTGAGGTACTGGACGTGGAGGGGCTTATCCAGGCCGTAGATCTCATTGAGGCGCTGCCTCAGGTTGGGGTTGGCCCGGGGGTTGTGCTCGGTCAATATGGCGGTGGGGTCACCTGGAGCGAGATGGATTACCAGAAAGCTTATTAAAGTTATGCCAAAGAAGGCTGGAATCATCATCAAGAGCCTTATTATGGTGTATTTGAGCATGAGCCCCGCCCCCGACCTAAACTTAAGCTTTTGGAAAAAAAATCAAAAAAATCCCCATATGCCCTTGACAGGCAGCTTTTCGTGCTTACCATTTAAATAGAGCCCCTAGCTCATAAACGGAAAAGTTCAAAAAGAAGGGCTAAAACCCTCTCATTATATACCACAATCACTTTTTTTTAGGAGTAAACACATGATCTTTACCCGCTATTTCAAAGACTTGGATCCCCACAAGTTCCTGGAGTTCAGTATGTTGCGCAACCACATGGACAAGGCCCTGCAGTCCATGCGTGGCGGCTTCGAGCACCTCAGGGAAAACTTCACCGGGGTCTTCCCCCTCATCAACGTGGGCGAGGACGATGACCACGTGGTCATCTCGGCGGAGCTACCCGGTGTCAAATCCGAGGATCTGGACATCTCGGTGAAAAACGACACCCTCACCATCAAGGGCGAGAAAAAGGTGGGCCCCCACCCCCAGGACGCCAACTTCTACCGCAGGGAGCGCCACGAGGGGGTCTTCAGCAGGATTCTCACTCTCCCCGCCAAGGTGGAGCCGGAAAACGTCGAGGCGGTCTTCAAGAACGGCATCCTCACGGTAACCTTTCCCAAGGCCGCTGAGGCGAAGTCCCGCCAGATAACCATCAAAAACGAGTAGCGAAGGCTCGTAACCCAACACCCCAAAGAAGGAGACACTAGAATCATGGCTGAAACCGATGAGAAAAAAATAGATGTCCAGGAGAAAAATCCCGTGGACCTAGGCGGCGCCGAGAGCCTCTCGGGCGCCCCGCACTTCTATCCCAATCTGGATATCTGGGAGACCGAGCAGGGAATCACCATCGAGGCTGAAATGCCCGGGGTGGACGCCTCCGGCCTCTCGGTGGATCTAAAGGACAAGATCCTCACCATCCAGGGCAAGGTCTCTCCACCTGTCAAAGAGGTGAAGAAGCTGAGGGCCGAGTACGAGATTGGCGACTTCTACCGCCAGATAGCCGTCTCGGACGCCATTGACCACGACAAGATCAGCGCCAAGATAAAAGACGGCGTCCTCTACCTCTTCCTTCCCAAGCAGGCTCCGGCCCAGCCCAGGAAGATAACCGTCCAGTCCGAGTAGCCAACCAGCCTTTTTTCTCACTATTCACTTTGCCAAAAGCCGGGCCCAAGCCGGCTTTTGGCGTTTTAACCCCATAGCCTAGGCATTTTGGTACAAGATGAGGCTTATTAGCCCATCAAGAGCTAAATAGCCCAGGGCGAGGCTAATTATTACGGAGCGAGGAAAGCTTCTATATATAGATAATATTTTCATATTGTGCCACATATTGATAATGTCTGGTATAGCTCTGGATTCTTCTCTAATTTAGGCTTTAGAAATGGAAGGCCAGCATATTGGAC
>JAITJT010000196.1 GCA_031278795.1 Deltaproteobacteria bacterium
TAAAAGAAAATCTAAAGATTTGGGAAATCTCCTACGCTCCATTAATTTTAGGATCATTTCAGGTTCATCATGTTCTTCATGTTCTTTTTACCCAAAAATCAAACACTCACCAAAAAAGAGCGCAGCCTTTAATTATTCGCTTCTAAAAGCGTCTTGTTTTCACCAAAAAGGTGTCTGATTGGCTCCAAAAAGCAACTTTTAGGATTTTTTTAGGCCTTTTTGAAAAGATAAGCCCCCTTTCTTGGTGAAAGCTAGGGTTAGACTTAGCGGAAAAACATTATAAATTCCCTAAAACAAGAGCTTCATAAAGAAAACTCCTTAAAATAAACAACTGAAGCATTCCCCTATCTCCACTGTGCCTACTTTAGGTCAGTTCCACTGTTAGCTTGTTGGTGTTTTTTTATTGAAACGATACGTTTTTTAGTGTTATTATAGCTATTTGTGTTGGAGGGCTCTCATGCCCAGATTTTTATCCCTTGACCCGGGTGCAGTCACCGTGGGCATAGCCGTGACTGATGACACCGGCACCCTCGCGAGACCCCTCTCGGCCGTTCCCAGAAAGCCCCATGGGGCTTTTTTGGAAACAATTGCCTCGCTACTGGAAAAATACAGCCCGGAGGCCCTCATTCTGGGGCTTCCGCTCACAACGGCTGGTGTTAAGGGAAAGGCCGCCCAAAAGGCCATGGCCCTCGCCCATGAGCTCAAAACCCGCCTGGGAGTGAACGTCATCTTGGTGGATGAGAGCTACTCCACCTGCGAGGCGGTGGAGCTTCTGGAGGGGCCGCTATCCAAGAAGTCTGGCGAGTACGGGGCCAGGGACATGGTATCCGCGGCCTTGATACTGGAGAGATTCCTCAAAGGCCAAATTAAAGAGCGTTAAGGTAAAAGACAAGAGTTAAAAGTGAGTGAATTCATAAAGAAAAAAGAAGCCCCCAAAAAGATAAAGACCGGCCCCAGCCTTACAGGCAGGCTGGTGGGTTTGATAGGGCTCGCCGCGGTGGTAGCCTTGATCTTCGGTTTCCACTATGTCTTGGAGTATTCCAATAAATTTTCACCCCCGGACACCCAGTCCAGGGAGGTGCTGGTGACCATACCCCAAGGCGCTAGCTATCCGGAGATAGCCCACATTCTTAAGGAAAATGGCCTCATAAAAGACGAGGGGGCCTTTCTCCTGGCCATTCGCTTAAAATCCAAGCTCAAGCAGCCGGTGGGCATCAAGGCTGGAGAGCAGGCCCTGGATCCCTCCCTGAACACCTGGGAAACCATCAAGACCCTGGTGAAAGGAAACTTCAAGTTCTATCCCTTCACCATACCCGAGGGAAGGAACCTCAGGGAGATCGCCACAACCGTCCAAAACGCGGGCCTAGGCTCGGCCAAGGACTTCCTGGCCCTGTGCTATGACAAGACCTTCATACAGTCTTTGGGCATCCAGGCCGACTCCCTGGAGGGCTATCTCTTTCCGGAGACCTACAACTTCCCCAAGAACACCCCTCTTTCCACCATCATCAAGGCCATGACCACCCAGTTCTTCAAGGTCTGGAACAAGTACAACACCCTGGCCGCGGCCAAGGGTTTAAGCCAAAACGAGGTCTTGACCATGGCGTCCATTGTGGAGAAGGAGACCGGCGCCGCCCAGGAGAGGCCTTTAATCGCCGCGGTTTTCTTCAACCGACTGGACAAGAAGATGAGGCTCCAGACGGACCCCACGGTCATCTACGGTCTACCTAACTTCAACGGGAACCTGACCAGGGCCGATCTGGAGACCCCCCACCCCTACAACACCTACGTGATCCAGGGACTTCCCCCAGGGCCCATCGCCTCCCCCGGGGAGGACTCCATCAAGGCTGTCCTCAACCCGGCCAACACCAAATACCTCTACTTCGTCTCCAAAAACGATGGAACCCACCACTTCTCCAACACCCTGGCCGAGCATAACAAAATGGTGGCCCAGTACCAGAAGTCGGGAAACAAGTCTTAAGCTTTTTTCCCCAAGCTTACCCATGATTCAAACCCCAGGCTAATAAGCCAAAGGGGAATAAGTCCAAAGGGGTGAATGTGGGCCAGAGGTGGCGGGTCTTAGGCTATCTTAAAAAATCTTTCTTAAAACGCGTCTTTTGAAGGAGTATCAGCTGTGGGCCCGGCCATCATCAACCGCAACATACTCCTTGAGACCGTACCCTCCTTTTTGGTGAACCTGGCGGTCTTCACCTTCATCTTGCTCATGGCCAGGATCATGTCCTTCGCGGACCTGGTGGTCACCAACGGGGTGTCCTCAGGGGAGATCTTTTGGATCTTCCTCCTCATCATGCCCAAGATGCTCTCCATGTCCATACCCATGGCGACACTTTTGAGCTCGCTCACCACCTTCCTCCGCATGAGCGCCGACTCGGAACTAACCGTTTTGAAGGCCTCCGGGGTATCCCTCCACCAGCTCCTCCCTCCGGTCTTCTTCTTTGGCCTAACGGCGGCCATTCTCACAGCTTTTTTCACGGTCTATCTAACACCCATAGCCAACCTCAAGTTCAGAGAAGAGGTACTCACCCTGGCCAAGGCCAGGGCGGATCTGGCCATAAAGGAGCAGGTCTTCGTGAGGGACTTTCCCGGGCTCACCATGTACGTGGGCCAAATCCCCATGGGGGCGCTTCCCATGTCCAACATCGTCATCAACGATCGCCGCTCCCCCAATGAGAATACCTTGATAACCGCCAAAAACGGCCAGCTGGATTTGGATTTAGCTGAAGGTCTTCTTCTTTTTAGGCTAAAAAACGGGGTTATCGATAGGGTCTACAGCGATAGGCTAAGCGTGGACAGTGTCTTCTTTGACACCTATGAGCTCAAGATCTCCCCCGGGGCCGAGTTCGAGAACAGGGAAAACAACCTCTCCTTGGGTAGATCCGAGCTCCCCACCCGGGACCTCTATCCTGAGGCCGAAAAGCTTAAAAAAGAGGATAACCCCGGCTGGATCTACTATGTCCTGGAGTTCCACCGCCGCCTCTCCCTTCCGGTCGCGGCCCTCCTCATGCCCCTCATAGGCATGCCCCTGGGCGCTAGCTTTAGGACCAGGGGCCGTAACTTTGGGCTTCTAATGGGTCTTTTAATCTTCGTCCTCTACTATTCAGTCTTCACCTTGGGCTGGACCTTGGGAGGTAACTTCCTCCTCCCACCCATACCCGCCAGCTGGGCGGCCAGCCTCATGGTGCTCCTGGCATCACTGTACTTCCTCAAAAACATCAACCGCACGGCCTCCATAGACCTGGGCGCCTTCTGGAGGCGCTCCATGCGGAGGTTCAGTAGCCAAGGAAAGGCACGCACGTGAGCGTCATATCCCGCTATATGGTGAGCCTTTTCCTCAAGCACCTCTTCATCTGCCTGGTGGGCTTCCTGGCCCTGTACCTGGTGGTGGACTTTATCGAGAAGATCTCCAACTTCATGGGCCACAACACGCCCCTTAGCTCCATCTGCATCTACTTCCTGGCCCAGATCCCCAACGTCACTGTCCTTCTGGTGCCTGTGGCCACCTTGGCATCCGTTCTCATCACCCTGGTGATCCTGGCTAGGAACTCCGAGATAGTGGCCTTCAAGGGCTCGGGCATCTCCTTATGGCGCCTCTCCATTCCCTTTCTCCTCTCGGGCCTAGTCATTAGCCTGGTGGTCTTCCTCCTGGGAAACTTCGTGACCCCTCGCACCTCTGAAACCGCCAACAAGATCTGGGACGGAGAGGTGATGAGCCGCAGGTCCAGCGACTCCACTCTCTTGGTCAAAGACATCTGGACCCGTGACGTGAGGCTCCTTATGCACTTTGGCAGCTACAACGAGAGCGAAAAGGAGGCTGAAGAGGTATCAGTTATTCTCTTTGATGCGGATCTAAACATCAAGCAGCGCATAGAGGCGGAAAAACTCCACTTTGCTAAAGACGCGGCCACCTTCCAGGTGGCCGCCATCAAGACCTACCACGGCATGGATTCCCAAGGACCCAAGTACTTCAACTTCGAGCGTCTAGAGGAGTACCAGATCCCGGGCTTCCCCATGCCACCCGAGGGCCTGGGCCGCCACAGCGAGCTAAACTCGGACGAGCTCACGGTGAGGGATCTAAGCGACAACATCAGGCTCTTAAAGGCCGAGGGCTTCAATCCGGTGAGGCAGGTGGTGGATCTAAACTTCAAGTTCTCCAGGCCCTTCACCACCCTCATCATGATAATCGTAGGGCTCCCCATAGGTTTCTGGCGGGAAAAGGGCGGAAGCATCGCCATGGGCCTGGTGCCCGGGCTCATCCTTTCCTTCGCCTACCTGGTCACCTTGGAACTCTCCCGCACCATAGGCTACGCCGGCTACCTTCCACCCTTTCTAGCGGCCTGGCTCCCCAACTGCTTCTTTCTCCTCTTTGGCCTCTACCTCTTCTCCTACGTGCGCCAGTAGTAAGCACAAAGCTTATTAATTGAAGAGATCCCCTAGGCTATTTATTGAGGGCAAATTAGAAAAAAATACCCTTTAATTTAAGGGCCAGATTTGGTTATAATGCTGGGTAGCTTTTTCACGCTTTACTTGGCATTTTAGGCCGTCACTCACGTGATGGTTCCCTCTGGGACTCTTCCAAAGGGGCTATCGCAAACGTAAAGAATGAGTTTTTTTAGTTTTTGCGTTTTTAGGCTGAAAGGGGAAAGTTCCGATATCTCTTTTATCCACTTTTACCCAAAAAAAATTGCGTTTTAACTTAGCTTTTTATCTTAGCATTTTAACTTGCCTTTTTAACTGACAATAACACGCTTTAGTGTTTCTATATTTTATTGTTTTGATGTTTTTATGTTTTTATTTTTTGATCTTCTCAAGTTTTACTTTTTTTTGTATCACGCAATAGATGTTTTGATGTTTTTATTATTTTTGTACTTTAGTGTTTTTATTTTTTCGTATTCCTTATGTTTTTATATTTTTAAATCTTAAGGATTTGACTTTTTTATTTTTTCTTTTTGTCTTTTTTCTTTTTTCTTTTTTCCTAAAAGTACGAATCATTTATCCTTAGAAAATATTCCAAAAAGCCAGTCAATCCACATTATTTTTATCTTACCCAAAGAAAATTTATTATGTCCCATGCTTTTAGCCTTGTTTCGACGATAATCATAAACTTGAATATTAAGTTCTATTTATCTTCTTCTAAGTGTAAATCACTCTAGAGGACAAATCTTTTAACAAATCTTTTAACAAATCTTTTCAGGCAGGAGGCGCCGGTCATACCCCGGAACGGTAACCATGAAACTATTCAAATGTCTCTTTGCGATCTTTTTTGGCCTAGCGCTTATGTGCGCCCAGGATCTCAGAGCTTACACCATCTCCATTCACCAGTACGTGGAGCATCCCTCTTTGAATCAGGCTCTCCAGGGCTTCAAGGACGCTATCCAGGAGGCCAACATAGCTGAGGTGGACTACATAGTCCACATAGCCCAGGCCAGGACTGACACCGCGGCTCAGATAGTGAACCAGATCAAGGGCGAGAAGCCGGATCTCATCTTAGCCATCGCGACACCCAGCGCCCAGCCCACCGTGAACGCCATCAAGGACATACCCATCCTCTTCACGGCGGTAACCGATCCCGTCTCCGCGCAGCTGGTGAACTCGCTGGAAAGCCCTGGAGGAAACGTGACCGGCACCACCGACATGAACCCGGTTGCCGACCAGATTGCCCTCATCAAGGAGATTCAGCCCGATCTGAAGACCATTGGAATCATCTACAACACAGGCGAGGCCAACTCCGTGGTGCAGGTGAATCTCGCCAAGGCCAAGGCCAGTGAACTGGGCATAGAGGTTGAGGATGGCGTGACCGTGAACTCCGCCGGGGTGAACGCCGCGATTCAGAACCTGGTGGGAAAGGTGGATGCCATTTATCTTCCCACGGACAACTCGGTCATCTCAGCGCTGGAGGCTATCTTGAAGGTGGCCCTCGACCAGAAGATACCCATCTATCCGGCCGAGGACGATTCCATCAGGAAAGGCGGCGTGGCCGTCATCTCGCTCAACTATTACCAGCTGGGCCGCCAGACCGGGCAGATGGCTGTGAAGATCTTGAAGGACAAGGTCAAGCCCGCTGACATTCCGGTGGAGGGCCAGAAAAACCCCAAGCTCATCTACAATCAGGCTTTCGCCGACAAGATTGGTCTGAAAGTACCCGCTTCGGTTACCTCCAGGGCCGATGAGACCATAAAGTAATAAAGAAATCTAAGAGTGAACCTTTACGCCTTTTATGGGGCCATTTCCCTTGGTCTGGCTTACGGCCTCATGGTGCTCGGGGTGTATATCACCTTCCGGGTGCTGGATTTTCCGGATCTGACCGTTGACGGCAGCCTCCCTTTAGGGGCTGCCGTCTCTTCCGTGGCCATCATCCACGGTGTGAATCCCTTCCTCTCCCTCATTCCCGCCATGCTCGCGGGCTTCCTAGCGGGCACGCTCACGGGCTTACTCTCCACCAAGCTCAAAATCCTGAACCTACTGGCCTCCATCATCACCATGACCGCGCTCTACAGCGTGAACATCAGGATAATGGGCCGCCCCAACATTCCCCTCATCAACAGCTCCACGGTCTTTGACGTCCTAGCGGCGACCAGGCTCTCCGGCATCTGGGGCACCAACCTCATACTCCTGTGCTTTATCGTGATAGTCGTGCTCTTCCTCATGTGGCTCATGAAGACCGAGTATGGGCAAGCGCTTATCGCCACAGGCGACAACCCCAGGATGCTCACTAGCCAAGGTGTGAACACCCACTTCACCATAATAACGGGCGTGGGCCTCTCCAACGCCCTGGTGGCCCTCTCCGGGGCCCTCATCGCCCAGAACCAGGGGGTGGCGGACGTCTCCTCCGGGATTGGCACCATCGTCATGGGGCTCGCCTCCATCGCCATTGGGGAGACCATATTCCCCAGCCGCAGGGTGCGCTCGGCCATAATAGCCGTGGTCTTGGGCTCCATTGTCTACCGTTTGGCCATAGCCCTGGCCTTGAACGTCAAAATCAAGGGATTCTCCTTTACGGCCTCGGATCTGCAGCTCATCACCGCGTCATTGGTGGTTCTGGCCCTGGTGCTTCCCAAACTGAAGGAGGGCCTGAGGAAAAAGTATGCTTGAGATCAAAGGACTCACCAAATATTTCGCCAGGGGCACCGTGAACGAGGTCTTGGCCTTGGACAGCTTGAACCTCCACGTCTCACCCGGGGAGTTCGTCTGCATCATCGGCTCCAATGGAGCCGGAAAATCCACCCTCCTTAGCGCCATAGCCGGAACCACTCCCCAGAGCGAGGGAAGTATTGTCTTAAACGGCGTGGACATTGGAAGGCTTCCCGAGTACAAGAGAGCGGCTCTCATTGGAAGGGTCTTCCAGGATCCCCTCCTTGGCACCTGCGCCTCCATGACCATAGAGGAGAACCTGGCCCTGGCCCACCGCCGGGGAAAATTTAGGACCCTCAAGGTCGGAATCACCGCCAAGGAGCGTCAGAGCTTTCCGGAGATTGTGAAAACCCTAGACCTGGGTCTTGAGCAAAGAATGGAGGATCTGGTGGGGCTCCTCTCCGGAGGCCAACGCCAGGCGCTCACCCTCCTCATGGCGACCATAGTGCGTCCAACACTTCTACTCCTAGACGAGCACACCGCCGCCCTGGACCCCAAGACCGCCGGGCTAATAATGAAGCTCACCACCAAGCTGGTGGAAGAGGAGAGGCTCACCACCATCATGATCACCCACAACATGCAACAGGCCATAGCCTACGGCGACCGCCTGATTATGATGCACCAGGGGAAGGTCCTTCTAGATTTCCAGAAGGCGGAAAAGGCCATGCTCAACGTGGAGGATCTACTTAGACAGTTCCACAACGCCAACCCCGCTTCCCCGAACCTTATGACCGACCGCATGGTCCTCACCTAAAACCCACCCTCCCCGTGCCTACCAAAACGCAAACTGAAATAGACCCAACGAGTGAGGAATCGAGAACTGCTTTAAATAGTGAACCAACACCCTCGCTGGGGGCAAGTTTCCTCTCAGGTGTCAGTGCCGGCTCCCCCATACTCATGGGGCTCATTCCCTTCGCCCTCATTTACGGCGCCTCAGCCAAGAGCCAGGGCCTAACGCTCATGGAGACAGTGCTCATGAGCCTAACTGTATTCGCGGGCTCTTCCCAGCTGGTTTTCGTTAACCTCTGGCAAACGGGCATTAACCTCGCGGCCTTGAGCTTCACGGTGGTGCTTGTTAACCTGAGGCTCTTTATCTACGGCTCCTCCATCCGCCCCTTCCTCTCAGTCGATCAAAACATCCTAATCAGAATCCTGCGGTCCTACATCCTTACCGATGAGAGCTACGCCATTAGCCTTTCAAGCTTCCTCAAGGGGAACAACAGGTACCACCGCACTTTTTTTTATATCGGCGCGGGATTCCCCACCTGGATAGGCTGGCAGATTATGGGTGTTGCTGGTTATTTAGCTGGAACATTCCTTCCCCAAAGCGTTCCCCTGAAGATGGCCATTCCCTTGGTCTTTTTGAGCTTACTACTCTCCATCCTTAAATCCAGCGCCAAAAACAAAGGAGACCTAAGCGCGAAACTGGCCGCTGTGCTCGCATCCGGGCTCTTTGCCCTTCTCCTCAAAGAGCTTCCCCACAACCTAGGGCTAATATGCGCCATTTTTATCGGGGTGGCGGTGGGAGCCCTTATGGCAAAACTTGGGGGAAAAAAGGCGAGGAGGGAGGGCCTAGATGACTAACTTTTTGATAGTATTAATTTTCGCCTCCCTGGGAACCCAGTTCTTGAGGCTCTTTTTTTTGGGCGGGAAAAATCCCCCGCCCACTCCCAGCGCCTTGAAACCGGCCATGGAGTTTGTTCCGGTATCTATCCTATCGGCTCTGGTCTTTACCGAGTTCTTCGCGAGTGACACCTCTCTTACGCCCAGGCTTATTACGGCTTTTGTAGCCATTCTCCTTTCCCTGGGCTTGGGAAGGGATCTGATCACCATCCTAGGGGGGCTCTTTGTGTACTGGCTGAGTACCACGCTCCTGTGAGACTATCCTAAAAGATTCCCGTATTTCACAGTGCAAACACTTACAAAAAAGCGAATGGAGTGCGAATATAAAACGAACAAAAAATTAAACAGAAAGCATAGAGGAAGAAATAATAACAAATACAATTAAAAAGAGGGCAGTTAAAAAAGAGAAATGTTAATAAAATTAAAAATATAATTGCGCCGTTATGTGTATACAATATGACAAAATGCGGTTATTTCGCTATCTAGAAGGACGCAAAGATTTGAAACAAGTCCCCAGTTTTATTTAAAAATATTCGTAAAAATTTCATTTTTTATTTTTAGCGTGAACCCCGGGCTTCGCGCGATAAAAAGGAAACTGCTTTAAAAGTATGGCGAAATTTTTAAGTAAATATTTAAAGCTTTATTTTCAAAGACAATAGTTCCTCCATCCTAGCTTCATAAATTCATTAAACACATATTGTCCGGAACAATCTTCCACAATAAATTTTGGTCAAAAGTGTCTATGTAGATTGCGTAAGATCTGGGGATAATTGTAAATTATAACAAGAAAAAATAACATAGACTCGCGGTTATCTAAACGCTTAAACTGTAATATATACAAGGCTAATATACATCATAAGACACATAAATTGTAAAAAAAGCTACTGTTTTTTTTTGAGTCCGCGAATATTTTACATAAATAAAACCGCCTAAAGATTCATAGGAAGGCTATCTTCAAGAGCTCCATATTGTTTTGTCAAGAACGGCATAGTTATTCATTAAAAATCAATTACAAAAAGAACGCTTTTTGATGGCGTGAAAGTATTTCCCTCAAACATATTTGGGGCAAAAAACTTTTTCTTTTTTCTTGATCTTTTTCAAAAGGAAGCCAAAAAACAAATTGCAGCCAAGATTGTGGAGAAAATAAGATTTTTAAAAGATTCTAGCTTAGTTCAATTAAGTTTTCCCTAGAAACATCAAATTGTCAATTTTTAAATGACAACGCGCCACAGCTTTTGGGAAAGAACTAGATTTATGGAGGGAAGAGAGGCAAATTTATTAAACTTAACTAAAGGCAAAGACTGTTGAAGTGGGCATTTTAAAGCTTGCGTAAACTTGACAAGGCTTTGCTATGTGTTTATAATTAAATCAGGGGTGTTTGATATGCTGAACCAAGAAAACCAAACTCCAGAAAGCGTTGTCAACCTCCAAGAATTTTTGGACATTCTGGCCTTCAGTCCGGAACAGTTGAAACTAATTTTCGACAATTTCCCCCTGGGCGTGATAGTGACCGACACGGAGGGGAAAGTCATTTACTACAATCTTGCCCACGCGAAAATAGATGGCGTGCCTCAACACGAGATGCTGGGACGCAAGGAAATCGAGGCCTTGGCGCCAATCACCGGCCCCAACGTCATGTCTATTTGCCAGAAGACCGGAAAACCAATCTTGGGATACATTTACCCTTACCGCACCTTCTCCGGAACAGTGGTCAACGCGGCCTACTGGGTTTTTCCGGTGAAGAGAAACAATGTGGTTAAAGCCGCCATCTGTTTTACCCAGCCCCTCTTAGGCGAGTTCAACAAGGCCAGGGCCTACACCAACCCACCAGTCCAGTGGCCAGGATCCGTCCCCATCCAGGTGCCTGAGACAAAGATTGTGGGAAAAAACCCGGAATTTCTCAAATCCCTTGAGCAGATAAAAACAAACGCTGCCAACCACTTCCCCATCCTAATCTCAGGGGAAACTGGTTCAGGCAAGGAGATTCTCGCCAAACTCACCCACCAGGCCTCGAAAAGGAGAAACAAGCCCTACCTGGCCTTAAACTGCGCGGCCATTCCCTCCAACCTCCTGGAGGGGCTCCTCTTTGGTACCACCAAGGGGAGCTTCACCGGGGCCATCGACCGCCCGGGCATGCTGGCCGAGGCCAATGGGGGCACGCTCTACCTAGACGAGCTGGACTCCATGCCCTTGGAGCTCCAGCCCAAGCTTCTAAGAACCATCCAGGAGATGAAGACCTTCAGGGTGGGCTCCACCGTGCCCGTGGATCTAGACATTAAATTGGTGGTGTCCATCGGCTCCTCGCCCCACATGGCGCTAAGCTCGGGAAAGTTGAGGCCGGATCTCTTCTACCGCGTGGCAGTTGTTCTGGTGAACATCCCCCCGCTCAGGAACCGCCTAGACGACCTACCCCTCCTTTGCGACTTTTTCATCAACAAGTACAACAATCTCCTAGGAAAACAGGCCTTAAAGATCGATGCCCCCCTCTTTGAGGTCATGGCCAAATATCATTGGCCGGGAAACGTGCGCGAGCTTGAGCACATGCTGGCCGGCTCCATCGCCCAGGTGGAGATAGAGGAAAACATCATTGGCCTCAAACATGTCCATGAGCATTATCTCCACGCCTTCTCCGGATTCGCCGAGGGAAAGAAAAACATCCCCTTGACCGAGTACCTGGACGCCGAAAAAACGTCCAGCCTTTTTCCCATCCACCTAACGGATCCCGCCGCCGCCAACGACTCGGGCTACCTAAACCGCATCCGGGAAGAGGAGGAATCCCTCATAAACTCCCTTAAAACCAGCAAGGGAAGCATAACCAAAGCGTCCAAAAACCTAGGCATCTCCAGGCAGCTTTTCAGCTATAGGCTTAGAAAATATGGAATAAGGGCCAAGGACTACCGCCGGAAGCTCTAAATTTCTAAACATGTATGGAAGGGATTAAATCACTTTTAGGAAGGCCCTTGCTTTTATCTTTTTTCCCCAACAATTTTAAATAAAATCCACATCTCTTTTTAGAAAAACTGGGTCTTACACTTTAATACTTAATCTTTTTCCTAAACCATATTATGACTCATGCGTATATTCGCGCGACTCTTATCACGTAAAGAGTTCCCAATATTTTAAAAATTTCAACTTTCAAAAGAGATCATGTGATTAAGTAGTCTTTGCTTAAAAATTTACTAAGAGTTACAAAAAATATAAAATAATATTTAATTACCTTAAATTTATTTTCTGGCTAATCCATACGGAGTACGGCTTTTAGGATATTTGCGTGCATATAGATATCTATCATAAATTCACAAACAGAGAGCAAACTTGTCTTAAATTTTAAAGCATTAGGCGATGAAATTAAAAGTTTTAGGGCTTTGGAATTTAGGCTTCTAAGCTTTTATATTTGGCATTAATCTTGTGCCTAAGGCTTACTATATCTAGAACTTCCTCCGTGTTGTCACAGGTTACCGCTTCCACAAGTTTCTGCGAGTCAAAATAACAAAAAAACGTTGTATCCCTTTTTATGTAGCGCTCTTAAAAGGCCAAAGCCCCAAAGTTTACGGAAAAACCCACCTGAAGACGCTTGGCGTTTTTCCCCAGATTTAAGCCCCCTCCCCTACAAAAATCCCATCAAATCCTTTGTTCTCCATATTTACTGCTATATATAGTATATTTTAATAATATATACCATATATAGATTATATGCCCTTTAGGCAAATCCGTTTTGCAAAGAATCTTTTGCATTTTCAGGAAAATGCAAAAAATCTTTTGCATTTTTTTCCTTTTCAGCGGCTTTTCCTCGCCCCCAAAAATTCTCGAAAATCATCAATTTATTTTCTAATCCCTTGATAATATGGAAGATTCTAGCTAGAAAACCCCATTATCTTGGCTTTTTTTCAAAGGTTTTTCACGGATGGCCTCTCTTTTGCTCTATAAAATATTCAGCTGATGTCTTCTAGATGACAATCAAATGCTTTTTTTTGCCAATTTAGCAAACAGCCAAGAGGAGAGGCCTTCTTCCGGAGTTAGGTTAAGGAAGGCTTTCCAGCCTCTAGCTCTAAACCATCAAACACAAGGAGGTTTTAAATGAGACGAGACAAACATGCTGGTTTCCAAACCAGCGGAGGATTTCGCCTCCACCCCTTCACCCAAGAAGAGCTCCTGCATATCCACCGATCCACTCTGGAAGTGCTTGAGCACCAGGGGGTCTTCGTGCAGCACGAGGAAGCCCTTGAGCTCTTCGAAAAGGCCGGGGCTAAAATCAATCCCAAAACCAAGATTGTGCGCATTCCGCCATTCATGGTGAGGGACGCCCTGGAATCAGCTCCCTCCACAGTCGTCATGCACGCGCGCGACCCGAAGCGGGACGCGGTAATCGAGGGAAACCGCGTGGCCTTCACCAATTTCGGGGAGGCACTGACCATCTATGACATTAACACCGGTGAGCACCGGGAGACCACCAAGAAGGACCTGGGCGAAATCGCCACGGTCTGCGACTGGGTAAATGTCATCTCGGTGGTGGAGCAGCCCGCGGGATCGCACGACATGCCCCAAAACATCGGCCATCTCCACGACTACGAGGCCTTGGTCAACAACACCTCCAAGCACGTGGTCATGATGCCGCACAATATGGAGATAGCGGAGCTGTTGGTGCGTATGTCAGAGTTGGCAGCCAGGGCGCATTTCCCGGACGATCCGGTTGAGGATCACCGTATTCTTTCCTTCCTGATCTGCCCGGTGAGCCCCTTGAGGCTCCTGGAGCCCACCTGCGACGTCATCATCGTGGCCGCCAGAAACAACTGTGTTTGCAACGTGCTCTCCATGGCCATGGCCGGAGGCTCCAGCTCGGTTCACCTGGCGGGGACCTTGGTCACCCACAACGCTGAGGTCCTCTCAGGAATCGTTCTTAGCCAGCTGGTGCGCCGCGGCGCGCCCGTCATCTACGGAAGCTCCACCACGGCTTTCGATCTGCGCACGGGAGCCGCCGCCGTGGGTAGCCCGGAATTGGGCATGATCGGCGCGGCCGTGGGAGCCATGGCCCAATACTACAATCTGCCCAGCTGGACCGCCGGTGGGTAGGCAGATTCAAAGGTTGCAGACGCTCAGGCCGCCTACGAGTGCATGATCACAGCGCTCTACCCAGCCCTGGCCGGCGTCAACCTCATCTACGGGTTGGGGATGTTGGAACTGGGGGTCACCTTTGACTACTCCCAGCTCCTCATAGGATCGGACATTGCCGAGATGATTCTTTACAGTCTCGGTGGGATACCGGTGAATGACGAGTCTTTGGCGGTTGAGGATATCAAAGAGGTAGGATCCTTTAGAGATTTTCTCACCCACAAAAGCACCATGAAGCACCTAAGGTCCCAGTCCTTCGCGCCAAACTCCGACCGCCGCATGCGCCACAACTGGCTAAAAGACGGCGGCAAGGACATGACCCAGAGAACCTTGGAGAAGGCGCGGCATATACTCGCTACCCACAAGCCTTTACCCATCCCTGAGGAAGGGAGAAAGGCCATACGAGCCCTCATCAACCGCGAGGAACAAAAGCACAACCTGGCGCTCTCCGCGGCCTAAAGACCGGTTCTTTCCCGTATTTACTAACTTGGGGCGGAACCGTCAGGTGGCGGCTCCGCCCCATAACGCCGCAGGTGTTTTCGTATAGCTAATAATAAAGCCTCTTTAAAAGCTAAAAGCTACTAGAGGCTAAGTAAGAAAAAGGACAGAGAAAAACAACAAAGAAT
This sequence comes from Deltaproteobacteria bacterium, assembly GCA_031278795.1. Next base: position 14,505 of record JAITJT010000196.1, read on the forward strand.
AATTCAGGGAATCTTGGAAGCTTAAAAAGATCCAAGAACACTTGTAAGCATCAAAATGATGCCAAAGAGGAAGGCCCACTATGGAATGGAGCACTGAACAAATCAAAAGATTAAGCGATCTGGGGGACTTTTGCTTCCCCCCGGGGGACTTTTCCGATCAGCTAAGCGCCAATCTGGCTTTCCAGAAAAGGGAAAAAGACCTCTCCAAGGAAAACGCCAGGGGAATTCAAGAGATATTGACAGAAAGAGAGCGACCCGAGGGAGTACTTTTGAGGGAGAGACTGGCCGCGGCCCTAAGCCTCGCTGGGTTCACCCAGGTGGAGACGCCTCTCTTGGTATCCAGGAAGGATCTGGAGAGGATGGGACTTAGCCAAGACAATCCCCTCTGGGAGCAAATCTTCTGGGTGGAGCGCAACCGGGCCATAAGGCCTATGCTCGCCCCTAACCTCTACCATCTGCTCGTGGATCTTTTGCGCATAACAAATGGCCGGGTCTCAATTTTTGAGATTGGCGCCTGCATGCGTAAGGAATCCCAAGGCGCGCGCCACGGAGAGGAGTTCACCATGTTAAACGTGGTGGAGATGAATCTCAAAGAAGAAGAACGCCTGGAGAGGCTAAAGGAGATAGCGACGATTGTGCTTAAGGGAGCGGGGCTTGACATTCAAAGATGCTCAATAGAGCTTGAAGAATCCGGAGTTTACGGAGAAACACTAGACGTTTTAAGTTCTAGTGGACTGGAGCTGGCATCCACCGCCATGGGCCCCCATGCCTTGGACTCCTTCTGGGGCATCCAGGTTCCCTGGGTGGGTCTGGGTTTCGGGGTGGAGAGGATCATCATGGCGCTTTCAGAGGAGAGGGGAAAACCCCTTAACCTCAGAAGGGCGGGAAGGAGCCTCACGCACCTGGGCGGCTTCAGCCTAAAAATACCCAGAGGCAAGCTAAGATGACCAGATTAAATGAAAACGATCTCTTTGATTTAAGCCCAAGATCATTTGTGACCCTCGTGGAACATGCCTTGGGAACCGATCCCCTGACCCTTTGCCAAAGGGCCTGGGATCTAGAACCCAAGGACACCTTAAAGCTCTCCGGAAAAAAACTGGCGAGCGTAAGTGTCACCACCGGGGAAGGCCCTATCACGGGCTTCGCCCAGAGTGTAGCAAGATCTGCCTCTATCTTGGGACTTGTTTCCAAGGTTATGAAGAACAGTGACGCTTTAGGCTTTAGAGAGGCTCTGGAGTGGGGCGCGGACATCATTATATCCTCGGATGATGATGATTTCGTGGCAGAAGAGCTAAAAAGCGGCTTTCGCGTCCACAATAATCCAGCCACGGCCCGCATCTTTGTGGCTGCGCTGGAATTTTTAAGTGGAGGGAGCTTAAGGGGAAAGAATGTTTTGGTCCTTGGCCTTGGCCCGGTGGGGCTCTTCGCAACAGAAAGGTTAATAGAGCTGGGCGCGCGCACCTACGTCTTTGATACGGACATCCTTAAGCTTAAATCAAAGTGTCTAACAAACGCTGAAATCATTTGGGATCTAGAAAACTTCCAAGAGCTACTTATGTGGGAGAGGCCACTCATATTTGAGGCCGTGCCCAAGGAGATAATATTTTCCCCAAGCCTTAAGAGAAAGATCTTTGAGCTCTCCCCCAAGGTGAGCGCCCCGGGGGTTCCCCTCTCCTGGCCCACGGAGTGGGGAGCTCCTAGATGCTCCCAATATCCCCCGCGTCTCTTCCACGAGGCACTTCTGGCGGGAACTATCTCCATGCTCGCGGCATTCTCTGGAAAATGGAACGCGGATTACGGTACGGCTTTCCCTAATACTAGAATGGAAGCCAAAAGAGAGCTAGCCTAAGAGGTCTTAGGCTTATGGGCAAAAGAGGGGGAAAAGGCTTTCCCCTTTAAGATTCGACTCATATTTAACATATAAATTTTGGAGGGCGGATCGGTACAAGATCACGAGGACTCTAAATCCCCGCAGCCGGGCGAGACACCCGGGTCCTCCGCCATTTTGGAGGTGATTTATGGTGGAAAACGCCAACACCAAAAGAGTCGCCAAGAGATATTACCGTAAGAAAACGGATTTATTTACGCTCTTAAACAAGATTAAGCTCTGGCCATCGCGCACAGGCCGCCTCCACGGCATAAAGGACATGGTGGTCACAGGCGAGAGAGCCACCTTGACCACTCACTGCGGTAAAACTTTCAGCATCAAAAATTCCCGAAACTCCAGGGCGGCCAGGTGGCTGAGGAACAAGTACTTCCAAAGAGACTGCAAGAGCTGCAAGGTTCCAGAGTGGAAGCTCCAGAAGTACGGCCAGACCTTCTTCAGCCCTTACGGAGAAAACCTCAAAAAAGTGGCCTCTTGACCAATTGATGTGGGAAGCTGCCTACATAGGGAGGAAAAATGCCCTCTCCAAATCTAAAAGACATACTATCCAGGGCCAGAGATGAGGAGAGCCTAAAGCTCTCCGAGCTCACTGAGCTTATCTCCCTAGACGACCCTTTTGACATGGAAGAGCTCTTTGCCCTTTCCCGTGAGCTAAGAAACAGGTATACAGGAACGCAAATATTCACCTACGGCTTCGTCTACCACTCCACCATCTGCCGTAATGACTGCCTCTTCTGCGCCTATCGTAAATCCAACCGCCATAACAAGCGCTACCGCAAAAGCTTAGCTGAGGTGCTGGAGGCCTCCCGCTCACTCTCGGAGCAAGGTGTCAACCTAATTGATCTCACCATGGGCGAAGACCCAAAAACCGATGAGCCCGAATACCTGGAAAGCGTGGCCCAGCTCATCTTTGAGGTGAAAAGAGAGACTGGCGCCCCCATCATGATATCGCCTGGACTGGTGGGTAGCGCTGCGCTAAGGCTCTTTCAGGAAGCTGGCGCCCTGTGGTACGCCTGCTACCAGGAGACCTACTCCCCCCAGCTCTTTAAGCGCTTAAGGGTGGGCCAAAGCTTCCAAAAAAGGCTAAGCGCCAAGATTGAGGCTAAAAGAGCCGGACTATTGGTGGAGGAGGGCATCCTCTGCGGTGTGGGAGAGACCCCCCAGGAGCTGGCCCTATCGGTTTTGGCCATGAAGGAGCTTAAGGCCGCCCAGGTGAGGGCCATGGCCTATGTCCCACCAAAAGAAAACATCTCTGAGCTCAAGGGGCTCGCCCCGGATGAGGCGAGAGTTAGGGAGCTCATAATGATTGCCGTTTTAAGGCTTACGCACCCCCAGGCCCTGATTCCGGCCTCCCTGGACGTGGAGGGAATCTCTGGCATTTCTCAAAGATTAAAAGCTGGAGCCAACCTCATAACAAGCTTTGTGCCAGCTGGAATTGGACTCCAGGGAGTAGCCCAGGCGGAACTGGACATTGATAACCAGATGAGGAGTGTCGCGAGCGTTACGGGGCTGCTTAGCCAAATGCAGCTCTCCCTTGCCTCGCGGGAGAGCTATCTGGAAAAAGTGAGGGAACTACAATGACTTTTAGACTTGGCATCTTGGGTGGTGGCCTCCAGGGCTTGGAGGCCGCCACCTTAGCCCGCCTGGAAGGCTGGGATACGGTTTTGGTGGATAGAACCGCACAGTGCCCCGCCGCGCATCTCGCGAACCTTTTCGTGGGCATGGAAGTAAAAACCCTCCAAGACCTTGACGCGGTGTTCCAGGATGTGGATCTCATGCTCCCGGCTAATGAAAAGCTCCAAACCCTGGAGCTTGTCTCCAAATGGGAAGTGAGCGGGAACGCTCCCCCGGTGGCCTTCGATCTAGCCTCCTTTAAAGTGTCCAGGGACAAGCTTCGCTCCAAGCGGCTTTTCCGTAAGCTAAATGTTCCCACGCCAAAAGAATTCGACCCTAGGGCCCCTCTCTTTCCCTTGATAGTGAAACCCAAGGACAAGAGCGGAAGCGCCGGGGTAACTCTCATTAATAATCAAAGAGAGCTAAGCTCTTACCTTAAAAATATTAGCTGCGACTATCCAGGCGAATTCCTTAAGTCTTACGTTATGGAAGAATACCTAAGAGGCCCTTCCTACTCCCTGGAAGTAACGGGAAGAGACGAATGCTACATAAGCCACACCGTGACCGAGCTGGAGATGGATTCAGTATACGACTGCCGGGGGGTCATCTCGCCCGCGGAGATAAGTCCTATCAAGGAAAAGGCCTTCAGGGACATAGCTATAAAACTTGCCAAAGGGGTGAAACTAAAGGGCTTGATGGACGTGGAGGTCATAGACTCAGCTAGCGGCGAACTACAGACGCTAGAAATTGACGCGCGCTTCCCCTCCCAGACCCCGCTCGCTGTCTACCTCTCCAGTGGTGTTAATCTCCTAAGCGAGCTAGCCGGAATCTTCACCACAGTGCCTCCCTCAAAAGATATAAAGGCGTCAATTGCCCATCTTTTTCATTTAGAGGTGAGACGTGGACAGATGTCCCTGGTGGGTGAGCACAGGATATCTAAAGCGCCTCCCCTGGAGCTGGTGGAGGACTTTTTTGGCGCGGATTTGGCTCTCACTGATTACGCCAAGGGAAAAGACAATTTTGTCGTCACTTTGATGTTTAGAGGGGATAGCCTAGGGGAGCTCCTCTATAAAAGGGAGGAATTCTTCGCCCGCCTGAATAGGCTTTTTACGCGCCCCAAGATCTTTTTTCAAAGCCGCGGCGCTTCACTATAACTCGATCATATTAATTATAGAGCTTCCCATATTTACGCCTTAGGCCACAATCCCTAAAGGCCTAAGGCCTTAGCTATATTTATGTTTTGATTATATGCTTTGAACGCTTTCGCGCGCCTTAGCATTCCCACCTTAGCATTCCCACCTTAGATGCTCCCCAAAATATCCAAATCTTGATACATCACGACAAAATTTATAGCGGATTTAATCATATAATGAAGGCTTTTCTCCAATAAAAGTGAGAGATTGCTTCACAAACGCGGTCCTTTAGGATTTATATATCATATCAACTATCACTTGCTTTCTGCGGCTGTGTTGTAAGCTAGTATTATTACTCACTTATGTAAAAACTTTTAATCTCCATCTATGCGATAAAATTTACATCTAAAATGATTGAGTTTAGAGTTTTGGATCTTTAAAATTTGTAGAACAATAGTTTTTTAAAAAAAATATTTCCACCTATTTGCGACTTATTTCCATTAATCCTAAGGCCTTTGGAAGGTCTATATAAAAAGTTGTGTCTCTTGTATCCTTACTGTGTAAGGAATACTTGGAAATAAAGATAAAGAAGGTTCAAGATTAAAAAATATAAAATATAGGCTTAGATTGTAAAACTTTCATTTAAGATCTAAAAACTTTTGAGGCAAAAAAAAAGCGAAACCTTCATTTTAAGGTGTTTACAATTTTAGCTAAGTGAAAATATTGAATTTTTAGTTTTTTAAAATTAAAAGTTATTTTCCCCATAAAAACGCGCTACGTCTAAAAAGATGCCTGAAGTCCCCCCGCGCTTAAAAAAGCTCAATAGTGAGCCGAGCCGAGCGTTTCGAAGACCTTCAACAAAAGCTCATCTTAAGCTCGAACTTGTGTTCAAGACCCCTAGGAAGTGCCCGAGATAACTAGCTTTTATGATTTTTTTGGGGGTGGTAAAGCTTAAAAAAAACTGGCATGGTAGTTGCTCTATGTCCCGTCAAGCTTCAGCTTCATCATCAAGCTGATTGAACTGTAAAGGAGTTTTCCCGTGACTAGAGACTTCAACCATAACCTGTTTACCAGCCAGTTCGGGATTATGGAAGGGAGCTTGGGTCTGCGGCTTGCCCGTCATGATTTCACGTCCACTAACCTAGCCAACAAAGACGTCCCTGGCTTCAGGGCCCGCCACCTAAACTTTGAAAAGGTGCTCGCTCAGAACCTCCCAGGAAACGCCATGGAACTGGACGTGAGGCAAACCAATCTCAGGCACATCCCAGCCAAGGACACCTTTTCAGCCTTCCGCAGGGCCGCCCAGGCCATACGTATGTCACCTTACGGTTATGACGAGTACGATGACGACAAGCTGGACATCGACAAGGAAATGACCCTGCTCACCAAAAACCAGCTCATCTACAACACAACGGTGCAGATGCTAGCCAAAGAATTCGACAATCTTAAATACGCCATAGGCGAAGGCGGTTCGAGGTAATATTATGGATTTTCTTAACTCTATGGACATTAGCCAGTCTGGGCTATCCAGCCAAAGGCAGCGCATGAACCTGGTGGCTATGAACCTTAGCCACATGAACACCACCAGAACCCCGGACGGCGGCCCCTACCGCCGCAAGGTACCCATCTTCGAGACGGCCCCCTATTTCAGCGGGCCCAGGGGCATGCGGCCCCGCCTGGACGGCGAGCTCAAGGACGTGCAGGTGAGGGAGATAATGGAAGACAGGAGGGACTTCAAGCTCATCTTCGATCCTTCCCACCCGGAGGCCGACGAGTTCGGCTACGCCCTGGCCCCCAACATCAACGTGGTCCAAGAGATGACCGACATGATCTCATCCAAGGGATCCTACGAGGCCAACATAACAGCGGCCACCGCGGCCCAGAACATGGCCTTGAAATCTCTGGACCTGTTGAGGTAATTTTGACACAAGCCCTCAGATTGACAATTTTCCGGTCATGTTCCCGAGGGAGTGGCGACAAGGCGGAAACGCCATAATGACAATTTCCGCACCCTACTAAAAGAAAAGCCTCAAGAAAAAAGGAAAGCACCATGCTAAGCTCTGTCAAAACCTTCAGCACGCCCCTCATGATGGCCATGCCCAACAAGTGTCAAATTGACACCAGGCCAGGCTTCGCCGAGCACCTGAAGGCCACCTTTGTCAAAACCAACGACATGCAGTTTCAAGCCAAAAGCGCCATGGAGGAGCTCTCCACCGGACGCAGCGGCAATATCCACGAGACCCTCATTTCCATGAGCAAGGCCGAGACCTCCTTCAAGATGCTCATGCAGGTGAGAAACAAGGTCTTGAACGCCTACCAGGAAATCCAGCGGATGCAGATGTAAGTTTAAAAGTGACGAAAGCCCTTCCCCTTTTTACGCTAAGCCCGCCCCCCGCGGCCTAAGAGGCCGCTGGGGGCGGATCCTCCAGGATGAGGGTGACCGGCCCGTCATTTACCAGCTCCACGTCCATCATGCTGCGGAAGCGGCCTCTTTCCACTTTAGGAAGGGTTTTTTCCGAGTGCTGGACAAAGTGTAGATAGAGGCCTTCAGCCACCTCAGGCTCAGCCGCCAAGGTGAAGCTGGGCCTCCTTCCGTGTCTGGTGTCCGCGATGAGGGTGAACTGGCTCACCACCAGGAGCCCCCCTTCCACGTCCTTCAAAGACAGATTGAGCTTTCCAGCTGAGTCTTCAAAGATCCGCATATTTACGATCTTATCCGCCAGATACTCGGCGTTCCTCTCCGTATCCCCCTTGGCCACCCCCAAAAAGACTAAAATCCCCTTCCCGATAGACCCCACCACTACCCCGTCCTCCAAGGTAACTTTGGCGTTTTTCACTCTCTGGATTAGCGCTTTCACCTTAGCTCCTTGTAAGTGAAATGATCCGCCTTGGAGAGGGCCATCCAGCTCTTAAAGCTGTGGCTCTGGCGATCCTTGTCGGACATAATGGCACCCTCCCTGATAAGATTCCCGTAAGGGGTTTTCAAGGGGCCCTCCAGCACATAGGACCAGTCTATGTCCTTGGACAAAGGCGAGATGCCGGCCTCGGCCCTGGGGTTGTACTCGCCGGTGCAGAAATACTCGATGGCGGAGTCCTCCAGATAGAAGTTGCCGTGGGCGAAACCCGGGGGAACCCAGATCCACTCCGCGTAGTCGGCTTCCGCATCGAAGGGCATGTCATAGAAGAGGATCTTCCCGCAGGTGGGAGAGCCCACCCGGATGTCTAAGACCATGTCTACCATGTGCCCGTAGAGAGTGCGCACGAGTTTGCCCATGTAGGGATCCCACTGGAAGTGGAGCCCACGGATTACACCTTTTCTGGAGCGACTCTCGTTGGCCTGCAAAAAGCGGGCGTAGGGGTAGTTTAGCTCTTTCTTGAAGAGCTTGTCGAACTCTTCCTGCTGGAAGTGCTCGGCGAAGTAGCCCCTCTGGTCTTTAAAGCGGGGAAACCTTATGACCTTGCACTCCTCCAGTTTTAACGCCTTGATTGAAATAATGCGCATAAATACTCGCTTTGTAAGGGTGTGGAACCATAATTGTGGGAGATTTTCCAGAACCCGGGAGGGGCTCTTTCATTTCCTTCCGTTCACGCGGGGGATTGTATCAGAAAAGCCCCATAAAAAGAAGCGCCTATCACCAGCTTGTAAGCTTTTAAAGGCC
>JAITJT010000205.1 GCA_031278795.1 Deltaproteobacteria bacterium
ATTAGGGACTTGGTGAAGAATGACGGGGAGAAGGTCGTCAATTTGGACAAGCTCACCTATGCGGGAAACAGAAATAATCTAAGCGATCTTCAGGGGTGGCTCTATGAGCTGGAGGTGGGTGACATAGGTAACCCAGTGCTCGTTAGGAAGGTGCTCCAGGACCACAGGCCCCGGGCGGTTTTGCACCTGGCGGCGGAGTCGCACGTGGATAGATCTATCCTGGGTCCCATGGAGTTCATCCAAACAAACGTGGTGGGAAGTTTCACCATGTTCATGGAGATCAAGATCTACTATGAGAGCCTCAAGGGTGAGAAGAGGGACACCTTCAAGGTGCTATCCGTCTCCACTGACGAGGTATTTGGAAGTCTGGGCCCAGACGATAAGCCCTTCACCGAGGAGACGGCCTACGCCCCCAATAGCCCCTACTCGGCCTCTAAGGCCGGATGCGACCATTTGGCCAGGGCCTGCTTTAAGACCTACGGGCTTCCTATGATGGTGAGTCACTGCTCCAACAACTACGGGCCCTACCAGTTTCCGGAGAAGCTCATTCCGCTTATGATCTTAAACGCCTTAACGGGTAAAAAACTCCCCATCTACGGTGATGGGATGCAGATTAGGGACTGGCTCCACGTAAGCGATCACAGTAGGGCCTTGAAGTTGATACTCGATAGGGGAGTGCCCGGGGAGAGCTACAACATAGGCGGAAACTCGGAAAGGTCCAATATGGAGGTGGTTAAGCTCCTCTGTAAGCTCTTGGATGAGAAGAAGCCGCTTCCGAATGGCGCGAGCTATTCCTCCCTCATAAGCCACGTGACGGATAGACCGGGTCATGACAGGCGCTACGCGGTGGACGCCGGAAAGATTGAGAGAACCCTTGGCTTTAAGCCAAGCGTTTCCTTTGAGGAGGGGCTCTCAAACACCATAGATTGGTATCTGGAGAACAGCCGCTGGGTGGATAGCGTCATTAGCGGTGAGTACAAGGACTGGATGGACATCCAGTACGGAGGGGAAGACAATGAGTGATATTAGTCCCCGCAGGGGAATAATCCTGGCCGGTGGCTCGGGCACCAGGCTCTATCCGGCGACTCTCACCGTTAGTAAGCAACTGCTTCCGGTCTTCGACAAGCCCATGGTCTACTATCCCCTTAGTACCCTTATGCTTGCGGGCATAAGGGAGGTGCTCATCATATCCACGCCTAGGGATCTGCCTTTTTTTGAGGCTCTCTTGGGAAAGGGCCACGACTGGGGCATGGAGTTTAGCTATAAGGTTCAGGAAAGACCTGAGGGCCTGGCCCAGGCCCTCATCATCGCGGAGGGCTTCTTGCGAGGCGGGCCCTCCATGCTCATTTTAGGGGACAACATCTTCTACGGCCACGACCTCAAGCGCATCTTGGAAGAGGCTCTTCTGTCCCACAAAGGCTCCACCATCTTCGCCTACCAGGTGAAAGACCCGGAGCGCTACGGGGTTGTGGAGTTCGCCCCTGACGGGAGCGCCTTGGGCTTGGAGGAGAAACCTCTAAAACCCCGCTCCAGCTACGCTGTCACGGGTCTTTACCTCTATGACGGAGAGGCCCCCACTATGTCCAAGAGCCTCAAACCCTCCAAGAGGGGCGAGCTGGAGATAACGGATCTTAACCGCCTCTATCTGGAAAAAGGCGAGCTGGGGGTGAAGGTTCTGGAGAGGGGTTTCGCCTGGCTGGATACCGGCACCCACGAGAACCTCCTGGCCGCCAGCCAGTTCATCGAGACCATAGAGACGCGCCAGGGCATAAAGATAGCCTGCCCGGAGGAGCTAGCCTTCCAGAACGGCTGGATAACTAGAGATAATCTAATAACACTCGCCTCTCGCTATAAGCAGAACAACTACGGACAATACCTCCTCAAGGTGGCCGATGAGAGGGCTATGGGAACTCCCTCCTTCCTCAGGCCAGGAACTTGAGGAAGAAGTCCTCGAAGTGCTCCAGGGGATGGGTCTCGCACTCAATGGGCACCTCGATAATTGAGAAGGCGTCCAGGATTTCCTCGTCACTTAAGGGGTTGAGACCAAAGTCCAGGACCAGGATCCTGTCATAGCGCCCAAAATTTATCCTAAAATCCGTGTCATCCCATCCCAAGAGCGCCCTTATGCCGTCATCCGCGAACCAGGTCTTCCTAATCCAGGCCGGGGTGATGACCATGGTCTTGTTTTCCTCGAGGTTCATGAGCCTGTCTTCCCCCACCAGGGCGCCTAGGCAGTTTTTGGTGGTAAGTAGCGGGAGCCCCTTCTCCTCGGCAATCTCCTTAAGCCCGGGAAGGCAGCCCTGACCCAGCATGATCCTAACATCACCACCGTTTACGTTCGCGAAGGCCTCATCCATGCGCTTTTGCAAGAGATTCAAGTCGTTATGGAGCCCGGCCCCTATCCAGAGCATCTCCACCTCGTATTCCTTGTGCTTGTCCAGTACGTATTTGAGCTCGTCCTCGAAGATATTACAGGCTATCAGCGTTCTTTTCATGAATGTGCCCTCCTCATATAGATGTCTTATGGTGAAAATTATTTTTAGTAAATCTATTTAGTATTTACGGGCCTTAGGGCCCGTTTACTATATCTTTGAATTGAGAAATTACCCCGGAAACTTTGAGGGATAATCCTAAACTGTCAAAAATTG
>JAITJT010000219.1 GCA_031278795.1 Deltaproteobacteria bacterium
TGTTAGTGGCCAGAGAGCTTAGTAAAAAAAGGTCACGGCAAGTGAGTGTATTTAGGTTCTGTAGCGACGTGATTATAACCCATTTTAGGGCCCGTGTAAACAAAGACGGGCATTTGGGGCATTTAGGCGTTTCGCTTTTTAATTTTTCGTGTATTTGGCTATCCAGCTCCATCAAGCCCTGGGTTTTTCCACTTTAGAGAAAGTCCTCGCTAAGTGGCGGCTCTTTTTGGGTATTGGAGGGGGGAGATCTTTTAGGTTCCCCAAGACACTCGCGAAGGTGAGTCCGTGAGCCTATTGGGCCTTAAAACTAGTTAACTTCAAAACCTTGGCCCCCAAAGTGAAACGCCGCCCCTTTTTAGGGGCGGCGTTTGGGTCATCACTGTTGGTGGAGGATATTATCGAAAAGGCTAAGGCAAGCTTGGTTTTTGGGTCGAAAAGCTAAAAGCTTAAGAATATTTAGGTCAAAAAGCCAAAACGAAGAATGATTTTGAGGCCCTTTAGGCTTAAATTGAGCATTAAGAGGATTGAGGCTAATATTTTCCTTCCGCGCCATTACGCGTCTAAGGGGAATTATTTGGGAGCGCTTTTAGGTGGTGGCCATGAAGGCCGTGGCCACGGAATGGGTGGGGATTTTAAAGTCCTGGAGACCAGGCTCGGGCTCGCTGGTTACAAGCTCCAGGATGCCCGGGGTCTTGAGGATATGGTGGAGGAAGCGCTGGTTTAGGGTGTGACCGGTCTTATTGAGGGTGAAATGGCCAAGTATGGGGGCCTGGGCCAGGGCGATGTCTCCCATGAAGTCCAAAATCTTGTGGCGGGCGCACTCGTCCGGAAACCTCAAACCCTCCGGGTTCAAGACCTTGCCGTTCTCACCGATTACCACGGCGTTGTCCAGGCCGCCGCCCAAGGCCAGGTTCTCTTTTTGCATCCTCTCCACGTCTTTCTCCAGGCAGAAGGTGCGGGCGGGTGAGATCTCTGAGACATAGGCCGAGCGGGAGAAGGTGAAGCTTCTGTTCTGCTGGGTGATGTAGCCTGGAAACTCGATGCTTGCATCTATGGAGAAGTCCATGGAGGGTCTAACCTCCACTGACTTGTCGTCCTCCATGAGGCAGTAGGTCTGTTTCACCCGATAGTAGTTTCGGGGGGCGCGGAGCGTCCTTATGCCGGCTTTCTTTAAAAGATTGGCCCAGGGGAGGGCGCTTCCATCCAGTATGGGAAGCTCGGGGCCCCTCACCTCTATCTTGAGATTGCACACCCCAAGGCCGGCCAGGGCGCTCAGGAGGTGCTCCAGGGTGCTTACGGATTCACCGGGCCTGCCAATGGTGGTGGCCAGGTTGGTGGAGGTGACATTGTCAGAGGAGGCCAAGACCGGGGCTGCCCCCGGGACGTCCTTTCTCTGGAACCAGATACCGGAGTTGGCCGGCAGTGGTATAAGCACCACATCCACCGGTTTTCCGGTGTGGAGGCCGATTCCGCTAATCTGCAGCTTTTTGCTGAGGGTTTTCTGATGACAATGCATTGACGTGTGTCCTTTCATCTAATTAAGGGCCTGAAGCTACAGCTCAGGCTACGCCGCAGATAAATGCAAAAGCTGGGCCAAGGCAAAGTCAGGACAAAAGATATATATATTAGCCTAAATAATCTCTACAATAGTGCTTTTAGCACTCAATTTAAGCATGCTTTTAGTGTCTATGTGGTTTTTCAGCAACGGAGCTAGAGGTCTCTATCCCACAGAAAAACTTTTTCTGAAAAAGCTCAGCGCTTCCACAAAAATGCCAAAAACTAATAAAATTTAATAAATTCAGTGCTAAACACTCTAATTACATGTTTTTAGATTTTTTTATGCTTAACTATGTTTAAGCAAGACATTCAAGGCCTGGCATTTAGCGCCAGGTCTTCAACTAATAATTTCGCCTCTTTTAATCGCGCCTCTTTTAGAGTTTCGCGCTTTGCTAATCATTCAGGCAAAGCCTAAGACCAAAGGCCTGAGCCTTATCTATCCCGTAATGCCACTTAGATTCCTAAAACTTACGCTTGACAGCTGTGCTAAGTTGGAAGTGCTACGCGGAGGGGCTTTTTTGGCCCTTTGAGGCTTAAAGCAACTCTATGGCATTTAGAGTTGAGTCTTGGGGGAAAGACAGCCGAGTCTAGGGAAGATGAGCTTATCTTTAAGGCAAAAAAGCTTAAAAAGAGGGCACTCTTCTTGCTATACTAATGAAGGGGACTTCAAAGATGCGCTTAGCCTAAGATGCTTTCTGCCTAAATCTTAGAAGTGAGCCTCCACTACACTCTGGGGACTAGCCCCAGCAAAAACTTTAGGTGTTTATATGAAGAGATGCCTGATTTTTTTATTTGCCCTTTTAATGTTCATGGCGATTCCCGGGATTTCCCTGGCCCAGGACGGTGACGACGGGGTTACTCTGCGGAAGAGACCCGGTGGCAACAACAAGCCGGATAGCGGCTCCAAAGATGACGGCAAGGTTCATCTGGGGCCGGGCCGGCCCAGCTATCTGGGGAAGGACGGCCATCCCAAGGACATGCCTTGGGTGCCGCCCACCTCCCAGTTCTACACAGGAAACCGCAATAACCGCGACCGCTGGGATAAGGACCGCTGGGATAAAGACCGCTGGGATAAAGACCGCTGGGGTAAGGACAACTGGGACCATGACCGCTGGGATAAAGACCATGGGTATTACAACTCCAATGGCAACAGATATTACAGCCGCCACGACCGCAGAACCTGGCCCCAGGCCTCGGTTAATTTCTCCTGGGGGCTCTACGGCAATTACAGCCGTTACCGCAACGACCCCTCCCACGGCTTCTCGGACTCTCGCTTTGGGGCGCTGTTTACCTACCTGGATAGCAATCTGGCCATCAAATTTGGTGGGGTGGTCAACCCCTCCAAAAAACAGGTTGAATACGAGACCCTGGTTCTCATCAACAACTACGTGGATGAAAACGTGGAGACCATTGCCGTCAACAACGACGGCAGCTACTACGTGCAGTTTAGATCCGACCAGAACGGTGAGGCGCAGTGGGTTCCCACGGACGTCACCAGCGAGGGCGTGGAGGAGGCAGCCAGGGAATCCAGCCAGTACTAGAAAATTGTGGCTTTAAGCCGCAGGCGGCCTTTTTTTGGTTTTTTTAATCCTTCCTTATCCATTCTCTTATAGCCTTAGAACCTCTCTCATGATGATTAGCTTAGCCAATATATTTTGGAAACTAATACTCCAGAACTTATCAATCTAATCTAATCTAAATTATGGTTTTTTCTTATCTATCCTAGATAAATAGTTCTATACATAGCCAATATGTAGTAAATTATATGTATTTTTAATCTTTTGCCTATCTCAAGCCGAAAAAGTATTAAGGCTGACTTTGAGAGGCAAGTTCCTTTTTTGGGGACTTAAGAAGCTGTCCGCCTTGTGGGACTCGCGTTTTGGGGATTTCTTCCAATGTTGCTCACTGATTTCAAGCCTTATGTTAAAGATCTAAACGACCGCATCAATGTTTTAAGGGGGTATCTTTGACCTCGAGTCACTAACTAAACGCATAGGAGACCTAGACGCTCTCATGGCCGCGCCCGGTTTTTGGGAAAACCCCCAGGAGGCCCAATCCGTGGGCCAAGAGCGCACCCGCTTGGAGGAAAAGCACAAGCTCTGGAAGGATCTGGAGTCCGAGTGCGAGGATCTAAGCGTCCTTCTGGACATGGCCCTAGAGGAGAAGGACGAGTCCCAGGTGCCGGATCTGGAGGCTCGCCTCCACGCCTTCTCCCATAAGCTGGATCTCTACGAGGCCAGGCGCACCCTCTCCGGGCCCATGGACTACAACAACGCCATCATGGACATCCACTCGGGTGCCGGAGGCACCGAGGCCCAGGACTGGACCAACATGCTCCTCCGGATGTATCTGCGCTACGCTGACCGCAACAAGTTCGACGTGCAGCTGGTGGACAAGCTGGAAGGTGACGAGGCCGGCCTCAAAAGCGTCACTTTAACCATATCGGGTCCCTACGCCTACGGGCTCCTCTCCACCGAGGCGGGCATCCACCGCCTGGTGAGGATATCGCCCTTTGATTCCCAGAGCCGGCGCCACACCTCCTTCGCCTCGGTATTCGTAACCCCGGAGCTAAACGACGACATAGTCATAGACATAAACGACAAGGACATCCGCGTGGACACCTTCCGCGCCTCCGGCGCGGGTGGTCAGCACGTGAACAAGACCAGCTCGGCTATACGCATAACCCACATACCCACGGGCATAGTGGTCACCTGCCAGGACGAGAAGTCCCAGCACCGCAACAAGGATCTGGCCATGAAGGTCTTAAAGGCTCGCCTCTACAAGCTGGAGGAGGAGAAAAAGGCCAAGGAAATCAAGGAGATGCACGACAACAAGAAGGACATAGCCTGGGGAAGCCAGATCCGCAGCTATACCCTCCAGCCCTATAGGCTAATTAAAGACCACCGCACCGCCTATGAGAGCGGAAACGTGGATGCCGTCCTAGACGGGGACATAGACGATTTCATCAAGGCCACCCTCCTCTGGAGGGCGGAAGGCTAAGATGGAGAAGCCTGCCCTTATAAAAACGCATTTTAAGGTTATTTGAGCTTAAGTCTTGGCTTTTACCCAGCTAAGCGCGCCAGCGCCAAACTAACGCCCTCACTTTCTTTTGGAGTTTATAGCATGAGATCCTGGCTGCCATTTCTGGTTCAAGAGCTCACAGGCGGGCGGGAGCCCGTCCTGGCCCAGACCTTGAACGGGGAGAGCAAGGCGACGCTACTCGACCCGGAGGGGAATGTTCTGGCCGGTGACTACTCTGGATCCGGAATGTTCCTGGGCGCCAAGAAGCTCATTGAGGAGATGAGCGCCGGAAAACCCTTGGTAGCCGTCTCGGCTGATAAGAAGCGCTTCTTACTGGAAAAGCAGTCCGGTGAGGGCTCGCTCTCCTTTTGGAAGCTGGCCCTGGAGGGCCAGGAGAAGGCCTGGGCGGCTTGGCTCCTCACCATAGTGGACATAAACGGAAAAAACCTCAAAGTCAAAAGGCACGTACTCTCGGCCCAGGGCCCCTGGACAACCCCCAGGCTCCCTAACGAGGTGGACGACTGGTCCCTTCTCCCCTTAAACGCCGGCCTGGGGAGGTTCTTCGTCTTCGGTCATGACGATCTGGCCCTGGAAAGCGCGGCCTTAGGTGGCCGCATTGGCCTCAAGACCACCCTCGTCACCTTGAAAACCAGGTTGCGTGACGCTGAGTCCTTTCAAAAGGTAGGGGCCTTTGACGTTGTGGCCTTCAACAAGTGGAAAGAGCTAAACCCCAAGAGATTCGCCTCCCTTGGCCTTAAGACAGGCGTCTACGTACTCATCACCACTCGGGACTCGGAAGTTATTACTAGCGAGCTGGAAAAGATCCAGGTGGGCTGGCAGGGCATGGCTGGCCAGGCCGCCCTTCCGGGGAGTGAACCCGGGTTATTCCCGGCGGCCATCACCCCGGCCCAGAAGGCCCTGGGTCTAATCACCCAGATGCTGGAGTAAGAAATAAGAAAAGCGCCATCAGGCGCTTGTTTTGAGTCTTCCATAAGGCGCCGCAAGACTATCGATTATCGATTTACTTTGTGCTTGTGAGGTTTCCCTGTGATAGACCGAGAGGAAGGTGGGTGGAAGTAGAGTTCAGCCGGTACGGGCCTGTATCTAATATTTATTTGCTGGCATTGAAGATACCTGAGTATGAATGTTAGAATCAAGTTCATACGACTAAATGCTAATATATAAAGTAAATAATTCGAAAAATTAACACATATTACGTAGTGTCGCCTGTGCCAGTGCAAAGGCCCAATTCTTTTCCACAAATTAATACATGCTACGTAAAAGGTAAAAGATATCAGAGGCTTTGGCATTTTTTGTGGTGAGAGTAAAATAAGGCAGCCCCAAAAAACTTGAGTCTTGAATTTTAACCAATGTAGGATGGATAATAACCCTAGGTGTTTCCAATGCTGCTCTTTTGCGGCGGATGAAACGATTCTGCAGACATCTTTTTGGGTACTGTAAAAGTTAGGAAAGACGCATAGATTCATTTCGTTTTGACTGAACTCACTGGAGCATTGGAGTTTTTAAGGGAGCGCAAGACCATCAATTCTAGTCATACTCTAATTCAATTGTCGCAACCTAATTTTACTATCTCAGTTGCTGCAGAACAGTCACTTAGCATGAAAGAATCCCCAACGGACAAAGATTCGGTGCGTGTGGATGCTGCGTACAAGATACATGTTGGTGACCCAGATAACACAAAATATCTGTGTTTTCTTGAACAGCAGCATATAATGGATAAAAACATTGGAAAACGGATGTTTGATAGATATGTCCGTTATAGCGCAGAATTGCCAGAAATCGATATCACATGTTTCGTTTTACATACCGGTAGAAAACCAAGAGAGGAAATAAACCAATATTCGAAGACCTTTCTTGAGACAAAAGCTGGTATCATGTTCGAAACCTTTTACCTTTCTGATTACAAGCTTGAAGATCTTATTAATGACAAACGCCCTTTTTCTAAAGCTATATATATAGGCCGTCTACAGCAAACAACAAAATCAAATTACGATTCACTAATAAAAGCAGTGAACCAGATCAAAGATGTTGTCTTGAGTTCAGAAATGACAGAAGAAGAAAATGTGGCTTATTTTAATTTCGCTCGGAAACTGTTTAGATTACAATCACTGGAAACTGATCCAAAATTACCAAAGGAGTTTACCATGGAATTTGTTTCACCTGAAGAAGCCGTCAAACGACTGTACTTGCAAGAAGGCAGGGAAGAAGGCAGGGAAGAAGGAAGGGTAGAGATAGCCTTTGAAATAGTGAAAAATATGCTGACTAAGATGTCCATACCTGATATTATCGCTTCCACAGGTTTACAAGAGGAAGTAGTCCTATCCATTCAGAAGAGCGCAAGCTTAGAAGATTTTATGCTTTCCCTTAGGTAAAAGCTTTTTTCTTAGGCTAA
>JAITJT010000052.1 GCA_031278795.1 Deltaproteobacteria bacterium
GTTCTAGTTATTTAAGGCTAAAACAAAAGAAGATTTGAAAATCATAAAGGTAAGGGGGTACTAATAATGATAATAATGTTAAAGGACGTGAATAAACTTCTTGATTGATGTTTTGCGCATCCGTTTACAAAGAGCTAGAAGTCAAGAAGCTCTCGCAAAAAAGTTTTTCCATGGATTTATTTTGTGAGCGATCTTTATTCATTGTGTCTGATAATTAAAGTGATGAGAGCGTCTTTAATTTAGCGGCTTTGAACTCCCGTAGGCGACTCATATATTGTTCCACAACTGAGGCTCTTATGTGTTAAATTTTGCGTTTGTGGTGATAAAGCTCAAAAACGTCTTTCATAGAGGATACATTTTCGGCGTTGTTCTCCGGAAGGGATCTTGTAATATTTCTTATGCTAAAGGTCCAATTTCGCTTTTTTTAGCGTCCTTTGTACGCTCATGGGCGATATTCCATTGGGGGCAATGCCTAATTCCACCAGCTTGTCAGCCAAGAGACGCACAGTCCATCTGGCTCTTCCTTGAGGGTGGGGCTGAACAGGCCTTAAGCCAAGCAAATGCGTCTACAAAAGGCGATTTTTCAAGCAACATATAGGCAAAATTGTAATTTATGCTACTAAAACGCGCAAAAAATCCTAATTTTTGGGATTTTTTTTGTTGGCTTTAGAGGTATTTTTTTTGTCTTAGGCTCACTGATACCTTAGGGCCTCTATGGGATTCTGGCCCGATGCCTTCCAGGCCGGGTAGAAGCCGAAGAAGAGGCCTGTTAAAAGTGAGACGGTGAAGGAGAGGGTAAGGGAGAAAGCGGTCACGTAGACGCTTATGTGCCAGATGTAGGAGACAAGGAAGGCGCCTAAAGAGCCCATGAGGAGCCCTAAGAGCCCTCCGGTGACTGATACCAGCATGGCTTCCAGGATGAACTGGGTGAGGATGTCTTTTTTTCTGGCGCCAATTGCCAGGCGAATGCCTATCTCCCTGGTTCTCTCGGTAACTGACACGAGCATAATGTTCATGATACCAATACCACCCACGGCTAGAGAGACCGAGGCGATGGCGCCTAAGAGGAGGGTCATGGCCCGGGCGGTCTCCTCGGCGGATTCCATCACCGCCGAGAGGTTGTTGATGAAAAAATCGTCCTCGTCTTCCGGGTTGGTTATGTGGTGGCGCTCGCGCATGAGGGTGCGCATGTCCTCTTGGATCATGTTCATGTCCACGCCGTCTTTGGCCTTCACCATAATCATACGCACCATGCCCTGGAAGTGGGTGCCCTGGAGGAAGCGCGAGAAGGTGGTGAAGGGCACTATGGCCGTGTCGTCTTGGTCACGGCCGTCCAGGCTCTGGCCCTTGGCGGCCAGGACTCCGGTCACCACAAAGGGCACGGTACCTACCCGGATGGTGACACCCAAGGGGTCCGAGCTCCCGAATAGCTCCTTTACCGTGGACTTACCCAGCCAGATGAGCCTGGCGGCTGACTGCACGTCCAGGTAGTCCATGGGCCTGCCGTCCTCCACATCCCAAGATCGCACGGTTAGGTAGTCCTGGTTAACGCCCATGACCGAGGTGTTCCAGTTTTGGCCGGCGGCTATTATCTGGAGGTTGGAGAAGGCCACCGGAGAGACGGCCTCTATGCCGTCCAGCTCTAAAATTGCTTCACCGTCTGACTCCTTTAAGGTGGGGCGGCTACCGGATCCGGTGCGGGCCCCGGAGGTGCTCTGGAAGCCGGCCAGGATGATGAAGATGTTGGTGCCCATGGCGTCCACCTGTTTCTTGATGGTGACCCGGGTGCCCTCTCCCACGGCCAGCATGAGAACCACGGCCCCCACCCCGATTATCATGCCCAGCATGGTAAGCGAGGTGCGCATGCGGTTGGCGCCCATGGCCCTCACCGCTTCCCAGAGCATCGCGAAGAGCATTACATGATCCTCCTATTCTCCACCGGGCCATCCTCCACCAGCATGCCGTCCCGGAAGCGCACCAGCCTCTTGGCGCAGACGGCCACGTCCGGCTCGTGGGTTACCACTATGAGGGTAAGGCCCTCGTTATTGAGGCTGGTGAAAAGCGCCATAATCTCATCGGATGTCTGGCTGTCCAGGTTTCCGGTGGGCTCGTCAGCTAGGATAAGAGAGGGTTTACCCACCAGGGCCCTGGCTATGGCGGCCCGCTGCTGCTGGCCGCCAGAGACCTGGCTGGGGCGGTGGTGGGACCACTTGTCGAGACCCACCTTTTTTAGCATCTCCATGGCCCTAGTTTTGCGCTCGGCGCTATCCACCCTGGCGTAGAGCAGTGGAAGGCCCACGTTCTCCAAGAGATCCGCCTTGGGTAGCAGATTGAAGCCCTGGAACACGAATCCCAAAAATAGGTTGCGCCTGGATGCCAGCTGGTCCTGGCTGAGATGGGCCACATCCTCTCCCAAGAGCTCATATACCCCGGATGAGGGTGTATCCAAACAGCCCAGGATGTTCATGAAGGTGGACTTACCGGAGCCAGAGGGGCCCATGATGGAGACGAACTCCCCCTCCTTAAGCTCAAAGTTCACCCCGTGAAGCACCTCAAAGGCCCCGGCGTCAGTCACGTAGGACTTCTTCAAGTCCTTGGTTTCGATTACTATCTTCTTATCGCTACTAGACACTTCTTTCTAACCCCGCTACCCTAGCGCCTGGGCCCGCCGCCGGCTGTGGAGAAGAGCGTGCCTTGGGTGTTGGTGGCCGTTATGTCACTTATGATGACCTGGTCACCCGCTTTCAGGTTTCCACCCTTCACCACCGTGTAGCGCAGGTCGGTCGCGCCCAGTAAGACGTCCACCTCCTTGGGCTTGTTGTCGCTTCCTAGGATATAGATCTTTCCCTTGGTGGGAGGGTCGTCTTCAGAGGGAATGGCGTAAGCCGCGGCTGTCTTGATGTCCTCTTTGATTGTAACGTGGTCAGAATCCCCCTCTTCCCCTGTTTCCTCTCCTTCCTTACTACTGCTACTAGGAGCCGCCGGAGCGGCCTCCTCTCCTCCACCACTACCTCCAGTGCTCGCGGCCATGGTCATGGGAGTGGCGCTTTCACCCGCCGGCCTAAAGTTTAAGGCCGAGTTGGGGATGAGTAGGGCGTTATCCTCCCGGTAGAGCTCTATGTCCACGTAGGCGGTCATGCCGGGTAAAAGAGACAGATCTGGGTTATTAACGTCCACCACCACGTCATAAGTTACTACGTTGGAAGTAACAGTGGGATTGAGGCGTATCTGCCTCACCTTACCCTCGAAGGATTTACCTGGATAGGCGTCCACGTTAAAAGACACCTTTAGCCCGGGTGTGAGCCTTCCTATATCAGCCTCCGCGAAGCTCGCGTTAATCTGCATCTTCGAGAGGTCTTGGGCGATGTTTATGAGCGTGGGAGTCTGGAAGCTAGCGGCCACGGTCTGCCCCACGTCCACCGCCTTGTCGATTACCACCCCGTCAACCGGGGAGACAATCTTGGTGTTATTGAGGTTATAGACCTCTTGGGCCAAGGTGGCCTGCTGCTGGGCCACCTGGGCCTTGGCGATCTCTAAATTGGCCGAGGCCGTATCCAGCTCTTCCTGAGGTGACGATTTAGCCGCAAAGAGCTTCTGCTGGCGGTCGTACTTCACCTGGGCCAATCTCATCTGGGCCTCGGATGCCGCCAAGTTGGCGTTGGCCATCTGAACCTTGGCCGCGAAGAGCTGATCGTCTAACACCAACAAGGGATCGCCGGCCTTCACCTCGTCGTTGTAGTCCACCATGATTTCCCTGATGGTTCCGGATATCTGGGTGCCCACGCTCACGACACTCACCGGGTTTAAGGTTCCAGTCGCAGATACCGCAATGCGCAGCTGATTTATGATAGCCCGCTGCGTCCTGTAGGAGGACACCTGGTTTCTTCCGGTAAAGGGCCTGAAGATTAAGAGAAACGCGAGTACCAAAGCCACAAGGATGATTATTAATAAGAGCTTTTTCCGCATGGTTGCCTTTTGGATTTCGATTATATGTTGAGATGTTTTTGGTGTTTATATTTATAGCTGACGTGGAAAGGTCAGAGTAAGATGCAAAATAAATTCAAGAAAACTATATAAGAAGTCAGTTAAGAGTCATGATAGCTTTGAGATAAGAGTCATGATAGATTTTAGATATCTAACATAAATCTTTCATATATCTTTTATTTAGCTTTCATATAGCACTCATATAGCTTTGCCGGTACATAAAACATTAAAGACAATAATCATAATAAAAAAGAACGAGTGCGTAAGCGCTTTTCTATCCATTAGAAGTGCACATATATTAATGAAAATCTGAAAAATTAAAAAAAAGGAAAATGGAAAATGGAAAATGAAAAAAAAAAGAAAATGGAAAAAAGGAAACAGGAAAAAAGAAAATGAGCTATGAACTTTAAGACTCTTAGTAAATTTCCAATCGCCTTTGTAAGATCGCTGAAGAATAAAAAAGAAAAAGATGAGAAACCTAAACGCTAAAGTCTACAATCTTAAAGCTAAAGTCTAAAATCTAAAATCTAAAATCTAAAATTAAAAATTAAAAATTAAAAATCTAAAATTAAAAAAATCTAAGTCTCAGTTGTAATTCCCCTTAGTTCTTCCCAGACCTTGGGAATGAAGGGCTGAATTTCAGTGGGTGAGACCCCGTAGGGGCCCAAATGGACGGAGGCAATCTCAGCCGCCCTCCCGTGCACAAAGGCCGCGAGTATTGCCGCATGGAACTCGTCCATGCGCCGGGCCAGGAGCCCGCAGACCAAGCCAGTTAAAAGATCTCCTGAGCCGCCTGTGGATAGTATGGAGTCGCCAGTGGGGTTAATGGCGAAATCACCCTCCGGGCACATGGTGATGGTGTAGAAGCCCTTGAGGATAACCGTGGCTTCCGTCTTGGTAGCAAGTTCATAGGCACAGGCCTGGCGGTCGACTATGTCCACGGCGTCTCTGGATAGGAGCCTTCCAGCCTCCCCCGGATGCGGGGTGATAACGGTTGGGTGGCGGCGTTTTTTCAAGAGACTAAGATGCCCAACTAGGTGGGTGAGGGCGTCCGCGTCCAAGACCAAAGGCACATCCACATGGTTGACGACTGCCCTGGTGAAGTCCCTGGCGCCGCTGGAAAGACCTAGGCCCGGGCCCAGGGCCACGGCGTTCTTTTCTTGGATAGCCGACAAGAAGTACGCGACGGAGTCCTTTTCCAGCTCATGGTGCTTCTCGGACTCAGGTAGGGAGATGGTCATGGAGGAGGTGAGCTTGGTGGCGATTATCTCACCTATACTTTCAGGGTGGATGGCGCTCACCAGGCCGCAGCCGGACCTTAGGGCCCCTAGGGCCGATAAGACCAAGGCCCCGGACTTCCCAGGAGATCCACCGCATAGGGCAGCGTGCCCAAAGGTACCCTTGTGGCCGTCCCGGGGGCGTTTCGGAAGAATATTCCGAAGCAAAGTAAGATCACAGAGCCTCCCATTACAAGGCAAGGCCTTATAGACTTCCGGAGACAAGCCAATGTCCCCCAAGGCTAGGCTTCCGCAGAGCTTAGGACCCTCTCCTTGGAAAAATCCAATCTTATAGGTGGCCAAGGCCACCGTGAGGTCAGCTCTTATCACCGGGGCCACAGCCACCCCGGTGTCTCCAGAGAGCCCGGAGGGGATGTCTACAGCGAGCACCTTGAAGTGGCGTCTTAGGGACGCCACGTGCTTAAGCACCCTAAGTATGGGTTTAGAGCTTAGGGTTCCATGAAGCCCGGTTCCCAAGAGGGCATCAATAAGTAGAAAGGTGTCTTCCAAGTCCGGAAGGGGATCCAACTCGGTTTGAATCTTAAGGATAGGGATATTTAGGGACTTTACTATTTTTTGGTTCCAAAGGGCATCCCCCTCGGGTCTCTTTCCTGGATCCACCACAAAATAACACTCCACCTTGTGGCCAAGGTTGTGGAAGAGCCTAGAGAGAACCCAGCCGTCGCCACCGTTGTTCCCCGGGCCAATTAAGACGCTTATCTTCTTAGAGGGGACCCTTAGCTCCGGAAAGAGCTCCAGGGCCTTGTGGAGGATGGAGTTTCCAGCGTTTTCCATCAAGACGAGCCCGGAAAAGTTGAACTTTTCCATGGCCAGCTGATCCAAAGCCCTGGACTTCGCGTTGGTGGCTATGTAGGAAGGGATGCTCAAATGCATAGGGTGCTTTTTATGTGGGGGATGGACTACCCAGAGGATTAGATTTCATTTAAAGCCAAGCTAAAAAGGCTTGGAGCCTTTTTGGCTGTAACCAGTGTAATATGAGGAAAGGCCTCTGTAAAGGAAAGACGGGAAAAGCTCCAAAAAAAGGAAGGATTCAAAAAGAGGGAGGCTTCTTAGAGGAAGAATAAAAGAGACGGAAAGAGCTGGAAAGAAAAAGCACGGGGGCCAGAGGCCCCCGTGCTTGGGAAAAGAGAGCTAAAAATGAAAGCTATTTTTTTTCTCAACGCTTAGCTGAGTTAAGGATGGTGAAAGGGTTATGGGGTTTCGCGAATTGGTTGGGCGTGAAGGAGCGATATATCTTGTGTTTGCGGATAAATTCCGTCATCTCGTCTAGGCTTTCCGTCGTGGGGTGGCTGTAGAAGGCCATGGTCAAGGCCTCCGGCCTTATGGGGAGGTTCTGGTTCTTGAGCATGCCAAAAAAGGAGGAGAAGAGGTTCTCCAGGAGCTCGGGCTTTTGGTTCACGAAGGTGCCCAGGGTGGGATAGGGGGTCTTGGCGTCCTCATTGGGCAGTCTTTGGAAGACATTCCTCATGTAGAGGGTGCGCAGCACCTTGTAGGCTATCTTGTCGCCCAGGGTGAATAGGGAACTGTCGTCTTGGTTATAGAGCTGGAGATCCGCTCCGGTTATGAGGTCCCTCCCGTCCAAAATAAGCTTGGTTATCTCGTAGGACAAATCCGTGAGCAGGATCTTTCCGCCTCTTTTGTTGATATCCGCAAATATTCTTTCAATTATAGAGCAGATGGCCGCGTAGTGGTCACGGCTTAAGACCGGGCAGTTGAGCTTATTCTCAACGCATTTGAGTATCTTTAGGGCCAGTTGGTAGTTGTCGAAATTGACCCATTCCGGGAGCTCTTGTTCCACAAGCTCCTTTTCCAGGGGGGCTTCCGCCATTTCCGGGCTCTCACCACTTATGGAGGACTCGTACATGCTTCCGTCTATGGAGGACATTGTTTCCCCGTAAGTAGAAACGTCGTAAGCGCTACCCTGGCCTTCCCTGAAGTCGTCCTGGACCTTCCCCTCTCCCTCTCCCTCGAACGCGGGCTCGATTAAAGTGGATGCGCCCGGGTTAGCGGAAATCAGGGTTATCTTGTTCTGGGCAGGCGACTCATCCAGGCCCTGGCCGGGATCCATGAGCTGACCCTGGGGTCTGGTGGCCTCGTAGAGATCGGTGTAGTAGATTATGTTGTCGACAATGCGGGCTAGATTCGCAGGTGTCTGGTTTTCAGACATACCAACAACCGTCACCTTTTTCCCCAGCTGTTTGAGTTTTATGTACAAGGGCATGAAGCCCTTGTCCGCGGAGAATATGGCGAAGGAGTCGATGGACTCCTCTCGGTAAGCTAGATCCAAGGTTTCGGTGTATATGACAAAGTCGGTGCAGTCTTTCACGTTGTCAAAGTTCGTGACTTCGTGGATGTCTATTAGGTTTTCGTGAAAGTTTTTCTTTATCAGGATATTTAAATCCATGAAGTTGGTCCGTTTGCAGGAGTAGAAGATATCACCAATGGATATACGGAAATGCAAGGACCCGTACATCTGGATGATGGCGTCTATCACCGGCCCAATGTCAAAGTTGATAGTTCTTTGGTACCTGTTGGCATCCATTCCCACACTGTCCATGTGATAGTTTATGTAGCTGCCTATCAGATTTTCCACATCTATGATAAGCGCGGCTGTGGTTTTGATTTGGGTATTCATAAACTCCTCAACAGTGTGTCTTGGGTTAAAAAAAAATACAGAATAGTGCGCGCTTGGCTTTGTTCTTGGAATAAAACCAAAAAATGGAAAAAAGCGTAAATGAGCGCAAAAGATCCTCTATTCAAGGTTAATAGCTCATAATATATTCAATTGCCTGACTAATAGGAAATTACATAATAAATTTAAGGAATATTCTAAAACTTACAGACAACAAAATATATTAACGATAAGTTATAATAATGCCCTCCTTCGATTTTTGAAGTTAAACTCTCCATCTAAAAATTTTTGCTTAGGGGATGATGGAGGCGGGTGGGCCCTGCTTATTCAGGGAGATGACAAGAGCTTGTAAGTGAGCGCTAGTTATGAGTAGTCGCGGGTTGCTCTTTTTAAAGTATTATAGGCCAATTCAAGATTTTATCAAGTCTTTCCAGAAATGATTTTTTGTTAAAAAGTGAGGAAAATTTCCAAAAAAACGATTTTTTTAAAATTTTCTGTACATTGGGAAGGAGAATGGCAGGGATTCAATTTTGGCAAAAGGAAAGATAAAAGCGCCTTTTAACCTGTTTTGACTCTGACTTGTTGATCTGTAAAAAAATTTAAAAAAATATTAGAATTTTTTCAAAAAAGCGGATGTTTTAGCCAAAAAATGAAAATTCTTATTAGCCCCTGGCGAATTTAAAAAGCGGGGCTCGCGTGGTTTCGAGCTCAAGCGATAGTATATCATTCCTCAGCACTTCACGATGCGATCCGGCCAGAAAGATGTGTGAGCATTCATTCTTGAAGAAAAATATTTTTTAAATCCGCTACGCTCCTTATGCGGTAAGTCTCCGGTCTCAAGGCTCTATAAGCTCTAAGGCTTTTTCTTAATGCTAGCAAAAAATTAATAATAGTAGCGCTGATTTTTCCGCTGTTTTGTTTATCAAGACAAGGCGCAATCACTCTGGCTCCAACACCTAAGGCAATTTAGTTAGAGCTTGTATTTCAAATCCTTTATGTGAAGTCCGCCGTTTTA
>JAITJT010000235.1 GCA_031278795.1 Deltaproteobacteria bacterium
GCTTATAGTCTTTAACTTCTCGTGTATCTTTTTTTAGACCTAGCTTACAAAAACCTCTAAAAAGTTTTTTTCATAGCTTATTTCCAAAAGATAAATACCTAAAGCTTTTCGTTTAAAAAGCCAATAGCTTAATAAGCATATAGTTTAACACTACCAACAGTTCTATCTGCAAAAGGAGTCCCTATGCTGGATGACGTGTATTCCGACATGAAAACCCGGATGGATAAAAGCATCCGCAGCCTGGAGAAGGATTTTCAGAAGATCCGCACAGGCCGGGCCACCCCCGCCATTCTGGACGGGCTCCTGGCCAACTACTACGGAACCCCCACCCCGCTTGCCCAGATGGCGTCCATTTCAGTTCCAGAACCCCGCCAGCTCCTCATCCAGCCCTGGGATCAAAGCGCCATAAGCGAGATTGAGAAGGTCATTCTCAAATCGGATCTGGGCCTCACCCCGCAGAGCGACGGGAAGGTTATTCGTATAAACATTCCGCTTCTTAGCCAGGAGAGGCGCAAGGAACTGGCCAAGCTCGTGAGTAAGACGGCCGAGGAGGCGAAGATCGCACTTAGGGCCATACGCCGCGAGGGAAATGACTTCCTCAAAGAATTGAAAACTTCCAAGGACATCTCGGAAGACGAGCAGTCCAAGGGAGAAACGCAGGTGCAGAAGATAACGGACGAGTACGTGGAGAAGGTGGACGCGCTCTCCAAACAGAAGACCAAGGATATAATGGAGTTCTGATCCATTTGTATTAGTACTGGGTTTATCTTCACCTATGTATTTTTCCTAAAATCATAAAGCGTATGACTTCCTTAAAGATTCCGGTTAAGATCGGATAGGGTAAAAATATTTTTTCCTCTAACTTTTTTAGGCCTGATTTCTAATTTAGGGCTCTTTCCGAATCTAAGCCTAGTACCGGGTTTTAAACACGCGTTTTGGAAAAATCCCCCTCACGCCCACAGACCTTCCCCCATGGAGGTGAAACAAAGAGATGCTCGCCCGGCGCAAAGGTTTCTCCCCCAAAAAAGTGTTGGTCGCCTACTTCCTGGCGCTGGCCCTGGTCTTAATCCATGAATCCGACCGGGTGGCCTCCTGGTTGGAGGATCTGGCCAGAAAGGGAGACGGTCGCCCCTCCATAGTGGCCCTGGACCTAGCCGCCCGCATGCAGGCCCTAAGTAGCTTTAAGCCGCTTGCGGCTCTTAAGGACAAAGAGAGCCGCCTGGTGGAGTACCTCACACCCCGGGGCCTCTTGGGTAGCGTGGGGGAAGCTCCCAAGCCGCAATCAGCTCCCAGGGCTGAGCGGGTCATCAGACGCTCACTTACCGACGTGGCCCCCTACGTAGCCCCTCCCACAGCCCCAAGCGCAAGTATTGCCCCCATCAGTATCCAGCCCGCAACAAGTAAAGATGACTCAGAGCTAAAGAGCCTAATCACCCTAGGTGAGGTCCAGACGCCAACGCCTAGGAACCCTTTGGCCCCTGAGGCCTCTCTTATTAGCGAGGTCCAGGGGAATAGTCTATTAAGAGTTAGACGCACTCTTATGGTTACGGACGCCTTTTATAAAGAAACTTTTGAGGATCTCTTGGAAAGCCCCATATTTGACGGGAGCGAGAGCCGGGCCGAGTTATTTTCGCGAGACGATTTTGGTCTAGCCGGAAAGCAAATACCTTACCAAAAAGAGCTGGAGGGAAAGATTGAGTCCTTTAAACCAGAGCTCGCCATCGTCTCCATTGGGTCTTTGGACACCAAGGACCTGGAGAGAGGAACGGGAAGTGCCGCAAAAATCCTCTCGGATAGCTGGAATGAGGAATATAAAAGTAGGGTTTCTAGGTTTCTAGAAACATTCCAGCGCCATAATGTAAACGTATTGTGGGTGGGTTTTCCGGTCATGGGGAGGGAGCCCTACCACTCCCGGATCATGAGCTTAAACGCCGCGGTGGACTCTAGCTGTAAGGAGCTCCCCAACTGCCTCTTCCTGGACACCTTGGACAAGCTATCCGGCCCGGACGGTAAGTTTACCCAGGCCCTTAAAACCCCGGAGGGGACGGAGTTCTACCCCAGACGGGAAGATCTTATCCACCTAAACAGCCTAGGTTCCAAGTACATGGCGACCTATATAGTGGAAAGGCTTGATGCTATAGCCCTCTTTGGTCTTAGCCCTCCAAAGATTACCCTGGAAGCTAAGGTAGATGAGTTTGAACAGAGCCCAGAGCTTCTGGAAACCAAACCCTTTACCCTCTACGGCCTTCCACCCGAAACAGTCTCCTTTAAAAACATCCTCCTAATTGGTGACTCCAGCATGGTGGAGGGTTTTGGGCCGGTTATGGAGAAGACCCTAAAGGAGTATCCGGAGCTCATTGTCAAACGCAAGTTCAAGTCGGCCACAGGCTTAGTGCGCAGCGACTTCTTCGACTGGGGCAAGTATTTTGGGGACGCCTTGACTGAGAGCTCACCGGACCTTGTTATCCTAAGCCTGGGCGCCAACGACACCCAAGACATTGTAACAAGCGACAGAAAGCGCTATTTCGTGGGAGACCAAGGCTGGAACGCCGAGTACAAGGCCCGTATAAGCTCTATTTTGGATCAAGCGGATGCAATAGGTGCCAAGGTTCTCTGGGTGGGTCTTCCCATCATGGGAAAGGCCACCTACAACACAAACATCCAAATCCTCAACTCCGTGGCCCAAGATGCCTGTCTTTCCAAGGATTTCTGTGAGTACTTTGACAGCTACCCGGTGCTAGCCGATGAAAACGGTGAGTATATGGCCTTTGTCAAAGATGAGAGTGGAAAGCACGAGCGCATAAGGGCCAAGGACTCCATCCACCTAACCGAGCGCGGCGGTGAGCTCTTAGTGGATGCCCTCTTTCAGCTCCCAGGGGGCATTGGCATCTTTGGACTTCCGGTGGCGCCTCTCACAAAAGAGTATTTAGCCTTCAAGAACGCTAGGTACGCGCCCGCTTCTGACGCTCTGGCCCCCTCTGAGGTGGCGGCCGCCTCCGGAGGCGAGAGCCCGGAGGCGACTCTAGCTGAGGTAGAGAGACCGGAGCCTAGAACTCTTACGGCAAGCTCTCTTACAGAGCCAGCCCAGGCCGCACCTGTCATCCTCTCACCGGCCCTGATGGGAAACCCTCTGGCAGCGGCAGCCCTTCTTCCAGGGGCCCCCAGTGGGCCCCTGGCCCCGTCAGCTGGCCAGGCTGAAGATGCCTCTGTTAGGACGGAACCACCTAGGGGCTATCAAGACCCTGGCGGCGAGCCCATACTTCCCAACAACACGGCCACCTTGATGGAGGTGCTGCTCCCCTCCAAGGCCCTGGGGAGGGAGACCAGCTATTTCATCTACCTCACCAACCCGGAGAGTTTAGCTCCCACGGTCTTTCTGCTCCACGGGGCCGAGGGGGACAGAGGGGTATGGCAAGATAAGATGGGAAAGGACCTCCTCGATCTAGCGGACGACTTGGGCGTGAACCTGGTCATGCCCGATGGAGGGGCCTTTGGATGGTATCTGGACAGCCCCCTAAAATCCCGCTCCCGCTATGAGGACTACGTGATAAATGAGCTCATTCCGGACATATTGGTGCGTTTCAAGGCAGATCCCCAGAGGCTTGGCATAATGGGTATATCCATGGGAGGGCACGGGGCCCTTACTTTGGCTCTCAAGCACCCTGGGCTCTTCAAGTCAGTGGGTTCCCTAAGCGGGGTAACGGACATTGCCTCCCACGGCCAGAAAACGTCTCTGGATAAGTATTTAAGGCTTGAAGAGCTCTTAGGCCCCTATGAGGCCTCCATGGGCCTCTGGCAGGGAAACAGCGCCTACCACTTAACCCGTAGAAACCCGGATAAGCTCAAGGCCACAAACTTATCCCT
The DNA here is from genome assembly GCA_031278795.1 of Deltaproteobacteria bacterium. The sequence goes on from JAITJT010000235.1 coordinate 3,865, forward strand.
TAGCGTGGGCCTGGCCGACAAGCTGGTCTTGGCTGAAAACCGCCAGTACAGCCGCTTGCTAACGGATTTAGGCATAGCTCACGACTACCAAGAGCTTAGTGGCGGTCACAGCTGGGACCTCTGGCAGAAGACCTTGCCAAAACACCTAACAGATATGGCCAATACGCTTTAATAAGCTAAGAGCGGTCAAAGAGGCTAAAGACTTTAGAAATTTTAGATTTTGATGATTGATGATTGATTTTGGATTTTAGATTTTGATGATTGATGATTGATTTTGGATTTTAGATTTTGATGATTGATGATTGATTTTGGACTTTAAATTTTGATGATTGATGATTGTTTTTGGA
>JAITJT010000094.1 GCA_031278795.1 Deltaproteobacteria bacterium
GTGTTTCCGGACGTCTCATGCCTTTTCGGGAGCACCCTGGGCGAGACTGTGATAGCTTCATCTGATGATTTGGCATCGCTTTTGCTCAAGGAGTGCGAGGTGGCCTCGGTTCCCGGAAGCGCCTTTGGCCATGACCAGGCCCTAAGGTTTAGCTACGCGGCCTCAGAAAAGGAAATAATCTACGGCTTCGAGCGCTTGAGCAAGTTCCTGGCCCCCCTGGAGTCCCCGCCTCCCTCCCGGGAGTGGCTCAAGAGGGCCATACCCTGAGACCTAATCTGTTAGCTCTCAGCCTAAAAGCCCATTTAGCTTAAATTTTTATCTTTTTTATGTTTTATATCTATATGTTTTAAGTTATACTTAGTTAACTCTAGTTATTTATTATTTGGGGTGAGTTTTGACACTTTTAAAAATAATCCCCCGTATGTAGTTGATTTTGTCAAAAAAATGGCTATAATGTGATTAGCGTCAAGTGTTCTTATCTTCCAGATTCTGGAATTTTGCCGCTGAAAAAAATTTTTTTTAGCTTTTATTTTGTTTTTTTAATTTTCCAAATTCCACCCGCCAAAAAGGGCCAAAAAAAACGCCCAAAGATTCTTTGGTTCCAGATAACTCCTTGAATTTACTGGTTATTTTCCAAATAATTTTTTTCCCCAACACCCTCATTTTTTGCCAATATCCCACCCCTAAATTGCGGATTTACCCCTAATTTTTCCAAATTTTTTAAATTTTTTTTATCCGCCCCCCTTGCTTTTTTGAAATTCATGCTTATTTTTACCTGTGGAGAGGGAGACGCTTTAGAGGAAGCGTGAGTGGATGGCCATTTTTTCCTAAGTCCCTCCTCTTAGTCCTATCTTATTTAGCCCCACGGATGGGTGGTAATAAATAAGCCTACCCCTTGCGCCCCGGCGGCGGGCTCTCAAAGCTAAGGCCTTTTGTTAAATTTATGTCTTTGGGGCCCTTTCCACTTTTATGAACTTTTTGGTTTTTTTCTCTCTTTTCCGAGTCTTTTTAGGTCCCCCTTCCACTTTCACTTTATTGGGTGCCCCAAGATGCCCAATATCTCAGAGACTTACTAGTATTTTTTAAGGAAAGGCTGAATTTAACACAAGGTGTCCTTAGCCAAATGTATATGTAAATCTTTAAGCTCAGCCCTACTAGGGTATTATTATTTAGGGCATTATTTATGTAGGGCATTATTATTTTGGGCATTATTATTATTGAAGGTGTAAGCCAAGCCCATTCCAAAGGCTTTTGATTTTCAAAAGGGTTTTGTTAAGCGTTCTAGATCACAAAACAGCCTTAATGCATTAATATTTTAGCCTCCAGCATTCTTTAGCCTCCAGCATTCTTAGCCTTTTACTCTTTTGAAAGCCTCTTGAAAGCCTCTTGAAAGTCCTTTGTTGGCTAAAGTTAAGCCTTATGTGGGGCGCGACCCCCACCTTGAACTCACTCTTAAGCGCTTTAAGGAAAAACTGGAAAGGGAGGTATCTCTTTTAATTTATGCGTTTTGGTATTATCATGTGCCAAATGCTATAGCACCTCCAGGCGCTTTAGTTTAGATTTCATTCTAGTCCATATTTAGTCCATAAGTCTTTATAGACTAGTCCAATATCCCATAAACGGTGTTAATTATATGTATCCACCCACTGTCATTGAACAGACCAGCAGAGGCGAAAGAGCCTACGACCTTTACTCCAGGCTCCTCAAAGACCGCATAATAATTCTAGGCGAAGGCATAAACGACAACCTGGCCAACCTTGTCTGCGCCCAGCTCATCTTCCTGGAGGCCGAGGACCCCCAGAAAGACATACATCTCTATATAAACTCGCCCGGGGGCTCCATTACCGCCGGGCTCGCCATCTACGACACGATGAACTTCATCAGGCCCGACGTATCCACCCTGTGCATGGGCATGGCGGCCTCCATGGGGGCCTTTCTCCTGGCGGCCGGGGCCAAGGGCAAGCGCACGGCGCTACCCAATTCCAACATCATGATCCACCAGCCCATAGGTGGTTTCCACGGCCAGGCCACGGATATTGAGATCCAGGCGACCGAGATAGCCAAGACCAAGGCTAAGATGAACAGCATCCTCTCCAGACTCACGGGCCAACCCTTGGAGAAGATTAGCCTGGACACGGAGAGGGACCACTACCTCACCGCGGAAGAGGCCCAGGAATACGGCATAGTGGACAAGGTCCTGACCCAGCGCGAGCCCAGCCCTGAGGAGCTCAAGGAAACAGAGGAAAAGGACAAGGATGCCAAGGAGGAAGAGGAAAAGCCCTAGGACACTTTTCTTTTAAAGATGACTAACAAGAAAGACACAGACGCCCTCTCATGCAGCATCTGCCACCAAAAGTCCCACAGGGGCCTCAGGATGATTAGCCTGGGCTTCACCAAAGACCTAGGCGAGATGGAGGGCCGGGTGAACATCTGCGAGTACTGCCTGAGGACCATGACGAAACGCTTAGACCTTGAGCGCTTCAATAGTGAGGTGGGCACCTGCTCCCTCTGTGGGAGCCTTAGCGACGCTCTTATCGCGGGTCCCGGGGAGATTAAGCTTTGCGCCGGCTGCGTGGATACCTTCCAGAAGGTGGTGGATAATAACGCGACTGAGGAGCACAACTTCGAGTACTCCTTGGACCCGGAGTCCCCTCCGGCCTTCTGGTTCGACCAAGACGAGACCCCTATTAAGGAGAAAGACAAGCCCGAGTGCTCGGTGTGTAACAACACAATTGGGGTCACCAGCTTCTTTCCCACAAAGTTAGGCATTATGGGCCTATGTAAGCACTGCGCCGAGACCGCCATAAACCTCATGAGTAGGATTAGTAATCCCCCGCACCGTAAGGGGGAGAGCTGCCAGCACTGCGGAAAGAAGGCCTCGGAGAGGCTTAAGCTCCTTAGTTTTCCCGGGGGATCAGGCCTCACCTTGTGCTTAGAGTGCCTTAAGCTCTTTAATAGGGCCATGGAGAGGGAGCCCAATTTCCAGGCGGAGGACTTTCAGGTGGTGGAAAGGGATAGAAAGAAGCTCTTCACCTTGGTTCCGGCCCAAGAGGAGCCTAAAAAAAAGGCAGCTGTAAAAAAAGTGAATCCCAAGGAAGGCCAGAGCCCCATCGCGAGGGTTAATATCCACGTGAACCTTAAGGAAACGGGAAAAAAGGAGGCGCCAAGCAAGTCCAAGGTGCGCATGTGCAGCTTCTGCCGCAAAAACGAGGGAAACATCATGCCCACCATCCCCATATCCCTCCAGAAGATCTTTCCGGTGGAGCCCTGGTGTTTGTGTGAGAGCTGTCTGGACAACTTCCACAGCTACCTCAGGAAGCCCACCAAGGGGCTTCCGGCGGATAGGAACGCCGTACGCTGCTCCCTGTGCTCTTTTCCTATCTACACCGGCCAGAAGGCCATCATGGGACCGCTTCCGGAGAGGCACGTGCTCTGTGAGCGCTGCGTAAAGGCCCTCTCCTACATAGTGAAGCGCTACCATCAGGACCTGAAACCCTAGAATTTATGGAGCTTAGGCTCCAGTGCCGATAATAAATAAGGCACAAAAGGCCCTAAAATGCCCCCAAAGGCCCAAAAGGCCCCAAGCAAGAGGCCTACTTTAAGTGACTTAGCATTTATTGGCATAAACACCCTAAGGACATGTTTTAAAAGCCAGAGGGCACGCGCCCCTGGCCCTTGATAAAGAGAGGGGAATTACCCATTATTTGACTACGGCTTTGAGGGGCTGCCCTTAGCAGCTGACAAGATATACACATATTTCACAAGTTCATGCCAATAATTGGGTCTATGATCATTTGTCCACCCGCCACACCCTAGGAATTTGAAGTATATAGTATAATGGGTGTAAGGTGCTTTAGACCCCCATCAGAGGCACTTAGGGGCCCCACGGACAAGGGGCCCGGAGAAGCTCTAAAAAGCGAAAGTTTTGCCAAAATGCCAGACGATAAAAATAAATCTACACCTGTATGCGCCTTCTGTCGCCAGCCCCAGCGGGATGGCATCAGAATGATAGCCGGGCCGGACCCGGAAAGGATCCATATCTGCGAGTTCTGCCTGGAGCAGTGCCGGGAGCTGATCGCCAAGGATCACCCAACCACCACGCTCCAGCCCAAGTCCACCCAGAGCTCGCTTCCTAACCCACACCAGATCTACGACATCCTCAATGACTACGTCATTGGTCAGGATTTCGCGAAGAAGACCCTGGCCGTGGCCGTGTACAACCACTACAAGAGGATTCAGCGCCAGCCTGAGCTGGAGCGGGGCGGGGTGGAGCTCCAGAAGTCCAATATCCTCATCCTGGGCCCCACCGGAAGCGGCAAGACCCTCCTGGCCCAGACATTGGCCCGAATCTTGAATGTGCCCTTCACCATAGCCGACGCCACCACCTTGACCGAGGCCGGCTACGTGGGAGAGGATGTGGAGAACATCATCGTGAGCCTGCTCCAGGCCGCTGACTACGACGTGGAGAAGGCATCCAAGGGCATAGTCTACCTAGACGAGGTGGACAAGATTGCCAGGAAGGGCGACAACGCCTCCATAACCAGAGATGTCTCCGGTGAGGGAGTGCAGCAGGCCCTGCTTAAGATAATCGAGGGCACCATCTCCAACGTGCCCCCCAAGGGCGGGCGCAAGCACCCCCAGCAGGAGCTCACCAAGGTGGACACCACCAACATCCTCTTCATCTTTGGCGGGGCCTTTGTGGGCCTCGACAAGATAATCAAGAAGAGGATCGGAAAGAACACCTCCATGGGTTTCTCAGCTAAGATCGACTCCAACAAGGACGAGGAGGATAGCTCCTTGGTCCTGCAGCACTGCCTCCCAGAAGACCTCATCCGCTTCGGGCTCATCCCGGAGTTTGTGGGGCGTATCCCGGTGATGGCGAGCCTCAACGAGCTGGACAAGGAGTCCATGGTGAAGATCTTGACCGAGCCCAAGAACGCCCTCATCAAGCAGTTCCAGGCCCTGTTTAAGCTGGACAAGGTGGACCTCACCTTCAGCGCCGAGGCCCTGGACGCCATCGCCACCGAGAGCATTAAAAGGAAGACCGGGGCCAGGGGCCTCAGGTCCATTTTGGAATCAGCCATGCTGGATCTCATGTTCGACCTCCCCAGCATGCCCAAGGTCAAGGAATGCTTGGTGACCAAGGAGGTCATCCTCAACCACGAATCCCCGGTGGTCATCTACGAGGGAGACCAAGAGGCCCAGTCGGCATAAGCCGCGGACTGCTAGAGGCCTCTCACCTGGGGGCAAGGCCCCCAGGTGAGGATGCCTTTAGGCTTAACACGTTTTTTTTAGGGGGTGATTGCGGCCGGGGACTCCCCGTAAGTCCAACAACACATACAATAAGCACTCAAAAACACTCACATACATATTGGTTCCTAATTTTTAGGTTCCGGAAGGTTTAGCTATGCTTTTCACGTCCAATAAATCCCGCTCCCAGGGAAGTCCCGGCGGGCCAAAACTCCAGCTTCCCCTGCTCCCCTTGAGGGACGTGGTGGTCTTCCCCCACATGGTGGTGCCCTTGTTCGTGGGCCGGGAGAAGTCCATCAAGGCGCTGGAACATGCCATGACCCTGGACAAAAGCATCTTCCTCTGCACCCAGAAAGAGGCCAAGGTGGATGAACCCCAGGAACAAGACATTCACACGACCGGCACCATAGGTGTTGTTCTCCAGCTCTTGAGGCTCCCTGACGGCACAGTCAAGGCCCTAGTCGAGGGGCGCAACCGCGGCCGCATCGACAGCTTCATCTCTACCCAGGACTTCTTCTACGTAGAGGTGGAGTCGCTCTTGGAGCCGGAGGAGAACACCCTGGAGACGGAGGCCTTGGTGAGATCGCTCAATTCCACCTTCGAGGCCTACGCCAAGATCAATAAGAAGATTCCGGCCGAGGTGATAAACACCATCGCGAGCGTCAAGAACCCCTCGCACCTCTGCGACTCCATGATTACCCACCTCTCCCTAAAGCTTGAGGATCGCCAGACCCTACTCTCCTTGGTCTCCCCCATCGCCAGGATGGAGACCCTCTATGAGCTCATGCGCTCGGAGATTGAGGTCTTGCAGATAGAGCAGCGCATCAAGAACCGCGTGAAGAAGCAGATGGAGAAGACCCAGAAGGAGTACTACCTCAACGAGCAGATGAGGGCCATCCAGAAGGAGATGGGGGACACCGACGACATCAAGAACGAGATATCCGAGCTCGAGGAGAAGGCCAAGAAGCGCCACCTCACCAAGGAGGCCTCCGAGAAGATCCGCCACGAGATCAAGAAGCTCAAGATGATGTCGCCCATGAGCGCCGAGGCCACGGTGGTGCGCAACTACATCGACTGGATCCTAGCCCTTCCCTGGTTCGAGAAGACCAGGAGCAACCTGGACATCGACAAGGCCGAGACTATCCTCAACGAGGACCACTTTGGGCTTGAAAAGCCCAAGGAGAGGATCCTGGAGTACCTAGCTGTCCAGAGTCTGGTGAAGCGCCACAAGGGCCCCATCCTCTGCCTGGTGGGCCCTCCGGGAGTGGGGAAGACCTCCCTGGCCCGCTCCATCGCCAGGGCCTTGGGCCGCAATTTCGTGAGGCTCTCTTTGGGAGGGGTGCGGGACGAGGCCGAGATACGCGGCCACCGCCGGACCTACATAGGTGCCATGCCTGGAAAGATCATCCAGAGCCTCAAGAAGGCCAAGACCTCCAACCCGGTCTTCTGCCTAGACGAGGTGGACAAGATGTCCACGGACTTCAGAGGCGACCCCTCGGCCGCCCTCCTGGAGGTCCTGGACCCGGAGCAGAACTGCCGCTTCGGTGACCACTACCTGGATCTCGACTACGACCTCTCTGAGGTTATGTTCATCACCACGGCCAACAGCCTCCACACCATACCCGGGCCCTTGAAGGACCGCATGGAGATAATCCGCATCCCGGGCTACACCGAAGACGAGAAGCTCAATATCGCCAAGAACTTCCTCATCAGGAAGCAGGTGGCGGCCAACGGCCTCTCCCACGATAGGGTGGACATATCCGATAACGCGGTGCTAACAGCCATCCGCCGCTACACATCAGAGGCTGGCGTACGCGGACTCGAGCGCGAGATAGCCGCCATCTGCCGCAAACTAGCCCGCGAGCTGGTGCGCGCCGGGGACAACAACCCCAACTCCAAGCTCAAGGTCTCCGGTAAGAACATCACCCAGTACCTAGGCATACCCAAGTTCCGCTACGGCAAGGCCGAGGAGGAGGATGAGGTGGGCTTAGTGACGGGTTTGGCCTGGACCGAGGTGGGGGGAGAGATCCTCACGACCGAGGTGCTCATCATGCCCGGCAAAGGTAACCTCATCCTAACCGGAAAGCTAGGTGACGTGATGAAGGAGTCCGCCAGGGCCGCCCTTAGCTACGTGCGCTCCATCTCCACCAAGCTGGGTTTGGATCCGGACTTCTACCGCAAGCTGGACATCCACATCCACCTGCCGGAAGGCGCCATCCCCAAGGACGGCCCCTCGGCCGGAATCACCTTGGTGACCGGATTGGTCTCCGCCCTTACCAAGCGGAAGGTCCACAGGGATGTGGCCATGACCGGCGAGGTCACCCTGCGCGGAAGGGTACTCCCCATAGGCGGCCTCAAGGAGAAGGTCATGGCCGCCCACCGGGGCGAGCTCAAGACCCTCATCATCCCCCAGGAGAACGAGAAGGACCTCAAGGAGATCCCGGATCGCATCCTCAAGGCCTTCACCATCATCCCGGTGAAGCAGGTGGACGAGGTCTTAAGAAACGCCCTCGTCATCGACGAGAACGAGCCTCTCTTCATTGCCAGCCCCAGCGTTCCGCAGGAGCTCCCGGAGCCCATCATAGTGGGCACGAGCGCCCCGGCCGTGGACGACCCCGGGCTAAACGCCTAATTTGCCTTAGCTACCTGAAAGTCCCAATTCCAACGCCTTACTGTTTAACATAGGGCTTGCCCCGGCAAGTCCCCATCCACAAGCCCCGCTTCACGGCGGGGCTTTTTTTT
>JAITJT010000103.1 GCA_031278795.1 Deltaproteobacteria bacterium
TCGTAATACTCTGTATGGTTTATGGTAAATATTCGCCTTTGAGACAATCTCTGTCCTACACGGATATTTCCCGAAGTATCTTAAAAATTATTTCCCCCAATTTCTGATGCCAGGGGTAAAGGTGGCTGCCGCGGAAAATATTTGCCTCCGCTCATAAAAGGTTTAAGCTCCCCGCACGCCTTACGGAGCTTCATTAAAGCTTACGCGAGGTTTCGTGGGATTTAGGTATGGAGGAAACGAACGGAGGATGGATGGATTGGGTATAAGAGGATTTAGCGAAATTGGCTTTTTAATCAAAAACAGCTTATTCCGCTTGATCCTTGAGGAAGCTATTCATCTCCGAGATAAGCGCCTCGGTAGTATCTATCAGGTTTTGGTTTCCTTCTAAAACTTTTGGCATATCCTTGGCCTTGGCCGCCTGTTCCATCTCGGCCGCCAGTTGTCCCACCTTGTCGGCGCCTACGTTCAAGCTAGCGCCCTTGAGGCTGTGGGCGGCCACGGCGTAGTCGGGAAGCGTCTCCTCACTAAGGCCCCGCAGTTTTTCGAGCATGGCCGGAGTTGAGTCCACGTAGAGCTCCAGGACCTCCCTTAAGAGCTCCGGGTCTCCCCCCAGCTGCGTCAGGGATTTATTAGGGTCGAATCCTCCCGATACTTTGGTGTTAGCTGTGGCGGATGGCTGGGCTTCCTCTCCCTTGTTGGCCTCAGAGGCTGTGGGGCTAGGGGCCTCCGCCTTGGGCGTGGCGCCAATGGATGGATCGCTTTTATCAAGGGAGTCCTTTCCCAGATAGTCCTCTATCTGGGAAAGCAAATGATGCATGACGGCTGTGAAGTTCTGGTGGTACTTTTCCAGCTGGGTAGCGTCATGGTTCTTGGCGGCATCTTCTAGGAGGGAGGCTAGCTTGGAGGCTTCGCCCGCGCCAATGTTGAGGCTACTGGCGTTGAGGCTGTGGGCCAGCTTGGCGTAGTCTAGGAAAGAGGGGTCAGATATCTTTCCAGCTTTCAAGGAGGCGATATCCTCCATTTTTCCCAGTATCTCTTGGCTGGATTTGAGGTAGAGCCCCAATACCTCACGCTGGAGCTCTTTGTCGTTGGCGAGTTTCGCCAAGGAGTAGCCCGGGTCAAAGGACTCCAAGCTATCCTCCTCGCTTAGAACGCCCTTTGGCGCGACCATGTTGATGACGGAGGGTTCCGTGGTAGCTTTAGGCTCTGTGGACTCTTCCGGGGCATTAACCACTTCCAGGCGCTTGGATTCGGGAATCCACTTGTGGAGGGCGCTCTCCAGCTTGTTTAGCTCTATGGGCTTGGAGATGAAGTCGTTCATGCCGTGCTCGATGAACATCTCCTTTACCCCGGAGATGGCGTTGGCGGTGAGCGCTATGATGGGTACGGTCTTTCCCCTGGGAAGGGCGCGAATGCGTTCCGTGGCCTCTATTCCGTCCATGACGGGCATCATGTGGTCCATGAAGACTATGTCATAGTTGATGTTCTCCACCTTGGAGATGGCGTCCATGCCGGACTCGCAGGTGTCCACCTGCACCTTGAAGGGCGTCATGAGGCCCTTGGCCACCTTGAGGTTGATGGGGAGGTCGTCCACCACCAAGACCCTGGCGTCCGGGGCGGTGAAGCTCACCTTGTCGGAAGCATCCTGGAAGGGGCCGCTCTCCTCCACGTCGTTTAGGATATTGGCCAGGGGTACGCAGAAGATGGGCCCAGGGGTGACCATGGCCCCGTTTCTCTCCTTGGTGCCGCGCTCGCCTTGTTTGGCGATGAATATGGTCTTGATGTCGGGTTTACCGCTTAGGCGAATGCTATCTAGGACCTTCTCGGAGTAGATGGCGGAGGATATTACGTAGAAGAAGCGATTGGCCTTCAGCTGCTGGGTGATGAGCTCCATGTCCTCCACCAGGATATAGGAGGCCTCCAGCCTGTCCAGGGTCCAGCGCAGGGATTTGGCCTGGAGGGGTCTGGGCTCCACCACCAGGAGCCTGGAGAGGTTGGGGTCCCGGATGCTGGCCAGGGGCACGTATTTGCCGAAGACGGTCTGCTTGAGCTTCAAGGAGAAGTTGCTGCCCTCGCCGTAGACCGAGCTGGCCTCTATGTCCCCTCCCATGAGCATGGCCAGGTTCTTGGAGATGGCGAGTCCCAGTCCGGTTCCCTCTATCCCTTTGTTCTCGGCCTGGCTGAACTGGTTGAAGACCCCAAAGAGCCTCTCCATGTCCTCGGGTTTTATGCCCTTGCCGCTGTCCATGATGGAGAAATCTAGGTTAATGGAAACCTTCCTGGCGTCTAGGGCCCCTTCGGCCCTAAATATCACGTAGCCGGACTCCGTGTACTTGGCGGCGTTACTGAGGAGGTTGAAGAGGATCTGCCTCAGTCTCACCTCGTCTCCGTGGAGGAGGGCGGGTAGGTTGCTGTCCACCTCCACCAGGAAGTCTATGGGTTTTTCCGCGAGCCTGGTGCTCGCTATACTTATGACGTCGTGGATGAGGGAGCTCAGGTGATAGGTGCTCTCCACTATCTCCATGCGTCCGGACTCTATCTTGGAGAAGTCTAGGATGTCATTGATGATGGCGATGAGGGAGTTTCCGGCGTGCTTGATATTACCTATCATGTCCTTGGCATCTGAGCCCATGTTCTCGCGCATGGCGAGCTCCGCCATGCCGATGATGGCGTTCATGGGGGTTCTAATCTCATGGCTCATGCGCGCCAGGAAATCCCCCTTGGCCTTGGAGGCGGCGTTGGCCGCCTCCTTTTGCTCCTCGAGCTCGCTGGTGCGCTCTTTAACCTGGGCCTCCAAGATAACCCGGTGGCGGCTGTGGCGCACTATGAGCATGGCCGATAGGGCCAGAAGCAAGATGAGGAGGGCCACGGTGCCGATTAGCCAGGGCATGCGCTCCCTCGCTAGTTTGCCGCGGTAGTCAAAGGTCCTCTGCATCCAGCGCCTGCCAATATTTTTAGTGTCTATGAGGGGAAGGGCCTTACTCACGATGGAGCGCAGGATTGTCTCGTTTTTGTTGAATCCGAAATAGGACCCGAAGGTGGAGTCGAAGAAGTAGTTTACCTTGTAGCCGGGCTGCTCCAGATAGTTGGTCATGGAGAGGTTAAGATTGGAGGTTCCCATCATAAGCTCTATCTCGCCCCGCTCCAGGGCCTGGAAGGCCAGATCCGTGGTCGCGTAACTTACGTTGTGCTTGTGATCCGGAAACCAGCTGCGAAAGACCTCCGAGTAGGCAGTGTCATCTATGAGGCCAACGGTGCTGTAGAGTATCTCGTTTAGCTCCTTGTTGGGGGTCTCGGATTTGGAGAGTAGCGCGTAGCTATCCGTGCTAAAGGGCGTGTCCGCCCAGATGTAATAGAGCTCCCTCTCCTTGGTGCCTATGAGCTCGGATATCATGGAGGCCTTGCCGCTCTGGAGCATCTGCAAGAGTTCCGGCCACTCCACGGACTTGGGGTTGGCGGGCTCAAAGCTTAGTCCGGAGAGCTCCTCAATCTGCTTGATGACATCCTGGGAGACGCCCTGGAACTCCATGTCCACCGGGTTCCAGAAGCTGATGGGATAGTTGTCCGACTCGGCAGCGTACATTACCGGATCGTCTGTGGCTATCCGGTTGTTGAGGAAGCGTAGCTCCTCTGGGCTAAGGTTTAGCTTAAACTTGTTGCGGCGGTAGTCCCGCTCGCCTTGGTTGTATAGATAAACTAAATAACTCGTGGCCCCGGCGTTGAGGGCCTTTTGCACCACCCTTATAATCACCTCGTTATCCGGGTTGTGGGTGGTTAGAGAGACCCCGGTGTAGACCATGGGGAGGAGCTCCTCGGCCTTGATGTCTAAGTACTTGTCAAAGGCCGCCTCGGCAATGCCCTCGTCAAAGAAGGCGTCCGCCTCCCCGCTGAGTAGCTTGGCGTGGGCCTCGTCATAGCCGTCCACCGTACCCTGCTCATAGCTGAAGCGGAAGTTGGGGAGCACCACCTCCGGGGTGATGGTGTCGGATAGGAAGATAACCCTGATGGGTCTCGAGAGCGCCAGAATGGAAAGATCCTCCGCGTCCATGAGCCTAAACATCCTGATGGTGCGCTCGGCTATGGTGTCGGTCATGAAGTAGTGCTCCAGCCTCTCCGGGGTCATGGTCAGATCCCCATTGAAGTCCGCCTCGTGGCTATCCAGCTCGCTTATCACCTGGTTCCAGTCCAAGATCTCCATCTCAAAGGGAATCCCGAAGAGCTCCGTGAGCCACTTGGCGAAGAGGGCCTGGAAGCCGTAGATCTTTCCGTCTTGTCCCACGAAGAGCTCGGTCTCCATGGGCCCCACGTTCTTAAAGGAGGTCCTGGTGTTCCTCAAGGCCTCCACGTCCCTGATGTCCTCCTGGGTCACCCCGGGGATGTCCCTAAAGTCGGTGAAGGGCGGATCCATCCTCCCCCTAGAGGAGTTGATATTGTCCGCACCCCTCGCCCATGGCGTTGAGATGAGGAAGATGGATAGTATGAGTGCCTGGAGGAGTCTTTTCATAGGATCTTAAGTCTTGGTTTAAGTCCTCATGGACCACGATTTAGAGTCCAAAGGGTGCTTGTTGGTGGAGTCCCTGGGGAGGGGGGCGCCTGAAGTGCGCCCTGGAGGAGGGATGAGGTGAAAGGCTGTGAAGGCCCTTTTGGGGCCGCATTAGACTTAAATTTTACATGATAATGGCTACTTTCTTCAATATTGGTTAGGCTTCACGCTTTAGCCCATGGAAATAGAGCCTTCTGTAAAGCTTTGAGCCATAAAAGGCCTAAATCAAAGGCCTAAATCAAAGGCCTAAATCAGAAGGCCTAAATCAGAAGGCCTAAATCAAAGGCCTAAATCAGAAGGCCAAACCCCTCTCACAAGACGACCCTCCCCACCCTAAAGGAGTGGCAGGAGATTGAGATGGCCACGGGTAGCGAGGCGATGTGGGTGGGAACTATCTTTACGCTTAGGTTTAAGGCCGTGGTCCTTCCGCCCATGGCCATGGGGCCAATGCCCAAAGAGTTCACGGCCTCCAGGTACTCCTGGGAGAGCTCCCCTTCCCGAGGCAGAGGCTTCTTCCCGCTCCAGAGGGACTCCAGGGCTCTAGAGGCGTAGAGGGGCGCGCTCTCAAAGTTTGCCCCTATGCAGATGCCTATGTAGTAGGGCGGGCAGGCGTCCGGGCCGGCGGCCGCAATCTTTTCCAAAATAGCCCTCTTCACATCCTCTGGGCTGGTGGTGGGCTTCAAATTAAAGAGCACGCTCTTGTTGTCGCAGCCGCCTCCTTTGGCCATAGTGGAGACTATGACCTTGTCGCCACTCTCCACCCTAAACTCTATGGAGAGGGGAATCTTTAATCCAAGGTTCTTCCTGGTTAAGGGATCCGCGGCCGAGCGCCTCAGAAAGGCTTCTTCATAGACACTCCCCACCGCTTTTTCCAAAAAGCCCAAATTATCAAGTCCCGAGATGTGACAATCCTCCCCTTGGGTGATCACTATCTTGGGGAGCCCGGAATCCTGGCACAAAGGTATTCTCTCCTTAGAGGCAACGTAGGCGTTCTCCAGGAGCTCTGTGAGCAGCTTTTTAGAAAGAGGGGAGCTCTCCTCATCCACGGCCCGCGAAATATCCTTTTTAACGAAATCCGGAAGCTCAAAAGCCGTCTTCTGTATGAGCCCTTTGACGGCATCGACAACTGTGGCGATTCCTATTCTGCGTAAATGATGTTCCATTTTGGAGGGGCCTAAGTCTTGATCCTGAAAATTTTTTTTGAGATGAAGTTGCGGGAGCTCACGGCTTTATACGTGTGTGAACTTTGTTTCCTGGTACCTAAATTATTAGAAAATTAAGGCCTTCATAGAATTATCGGAAAATCATAAGAGAATCTTTAGAAAGGGAATCTTCCTAAGCAAATTGAATAAGTAATTTTGCTAAGCATGCTAGCTAAGCGTTTGAAGAAGCTTAATAGCTAAACATTAGTGAGCTCTTAGCTAAATTTTTTGATATTGGTCAAAGCACCATTATGTAAGGCTGGGCCGCTAGGTTTCGCTGCCTTAGGTCCCGGCAGTAGGACTCGGCGGCGTAGAGGTCGTCGAATACCCCGCTCCTTACCCTAAAGAAGGTCTTGTTGTTGACGTTCACCGGGGTTATCTCGGCCGGAAGCCCCACGTCTTGGAACTTGGTGAGCAGCTGCAGGGCGTTCCCCTCTTTACTAAAGCTCCCCACAATCACGGTGTAGCGCCTCTCGGAGAGGGGCTTGGCCAGGGGTATGGGGGCGGGCGGGGCCCTGGGCTCAGGGGCCGTGAGCCTCAGCTCCTCTTTGGGGGGAGGCTGGGTGCCTGGCTCTATCTTGGCCTTTTTGGGGGGCGCCGGAACAGAAGGGTCCAAGGATCGCCCTATGGGCTCCATGCGGCTTATCTTGGGCGCGAAGTTCTTGGCGCCCTGGGTCATGGGGGAGCCAATGATCACCAGCTCCTCGGGTATGGGCGCGAAACCCAGCCCGGCCTCGGCCACCACCTGGACCTGGGGCTCGTCGTAGTCCTCCCCCTTCTGGGCCCTATCCTTTTCCGCCTCCAAGGCGGCTAGGGCCTCGGCCTCCTTTTGGGCCAAGAGCTCCATTTCCTCTTCCGTGGGAATATGCGGGTTACTCTCAAACTTTGTACTTATGCGGCTACTTAAGGGGCTTGGGGGTTCATTTTCCACCACCTCAGCGCTAGCTGAGGCGGTGGCGTCTGACCCTTTATCGCTTTTAAGGGAAAAGGCCGCCAGCACCACCCAGGCCACCAAGAGCACGAGTACCATCCACAAGAGTAAAGGCTTGAGGCTTTTTTTAGGTTTCAGGATAGGTGGCTCTTGGTCCAGGCTCCTGGGGAAGCGGTACTTGTGGCCCTTCTTGGGGGCGGATTTCTCCTTTCCCTTCACCATGAGGAAGGCGATAAGCCCAGCCAGAATGGCCGCCAGGCCTATGACCAGGGCTATTTTCAAGGGGAGGGCCTCGCCTCTCCGTCCTCTCCACTTGTAGGTTTCCCCTCAGTGGCCTTTTCCTGGGGCTCACCCAGAGTACCCTGCGCCCCGGGTGCTAGATCACCTTCGGGGAGGTTTTTTCTGCGGATGAGGGTGACAATGGGTCCGGTGCACATGTAGACGATGCACAGGGGCAATAACACGGTCTTGGCCTTCACCACCAGGATACCCAAGATCAAAACCGCCAAGACCAGGGTCTCGAAGGGATGGGGGTTCTTGGTGACAATGCGGTGCTTGAGGCTTATGTAGTCGAAGGTTGAGACCATGAGGAAGGCCGTCACCAAGACTAGGATCAATATGAAGATGCTGTTGGGAGTGGCCGCGGGAACCGTTCTATAGTGCCAAAAGACCGCGGATGAGAGGATGACCGCCCCTCCGGTTATGGGGATGCCCTGAAAGAAACCAGGGTCCCTCTGCCCGGTGGAGATATTGAACCTGGCGAGCCTAAGGGATCCACAGGCCAGGTAGATGAAGGCCACCACCAGCCCCAGGCTCATGGTCTTGGTTTCACCGCTCAAGGCGCTAAAGACATGGAGCTTTCCGGGCTTTAGGATCCACTGGTACATGAGGATGGCGGGCGCCGCCCCGAAGGCTATGAGGTCGCAGAGGGAGTCGTACTCACGGCCGAAGAAGCTGGTGGTGTTGGTGACCCTGGCCACGGTGCCGTCCAGGGAGTCCAGGATGGCGGCCACCAATATGGCCGCGCTCGCCGCCATGAAGCGCCCGTTGATGGCGGAGATGAGCCCGTAGAACCCCGCGAACAGGCTCAAGGCCGTTATGAGGTTGGGGAGCACGTAGATGGTGCGGCGGGTCTTCTGCCTGTTTTTACGTTTGTGGGGCAGTCTTTTTATCATTCCAAATTCCAGGGGGCCGTACCTAATGATTTACGCACGAGTTCGGCTCCTTTGGGGGATCTCCATTGGCTAAGGAAAATATCAAAAATCGACGGGTTCATTTCTTAAGAGGAAAAACAAAAAAAAGCAGGCAACAAGTGAAATTGAAGCCAAACATAAAAGCAAAGAAATACATAAAAAAACACAAAATAATCTTTAAAAAGTGCAAATAGCACTATATTATAGCATAATTTCCAAAAAATATGTGAATTTTTTGGCTTTTTTTGCTCTGAAAAGGCCTGATTCAAAGACATTCCCTAAAGTGAGCGTAAGGAGAGCGTAAGGAGAGCTCTGTGCCCTTTGGCCCTAGCTAGCTTGAATCATTAGCTAGCTTGAATCATTAGTCAGCTTGAATCCTTAGTCAGCTTGAATCCTTAGTCAGCTTGAATCCTTAGTCAGCTTGAATCCTTAGCTAGCTTGAATTTAGCTA
>JAITJT010000110.1 GCA_031278795.1 Deltaproteobacteria bacterium
TAGGGAAGCTTGCGGAAGGTCTCCAGCTCGAACTCCTTGATGACTATCTTCTGCTGGCCCAATATCTCGTCCGCCAATATGGACTGGCGGGTCTCGTTTTTGCCGCGCAGGATGACAAAGACCAAACTACCTTGGCTGGTGGTGACGGCCTCCTGATCCTCTAGGTCTGCGGTGTGCTCGAATGACATGTCCTCTTCCGGAAGACCCAGGAGGCCCTTGAGGTCAATCACCGAGATGACCATGTCCCGGTGCCGGAAGACGGCACCGTCCTTGTGGTGGTGCACGTCCTCCTTGGGGACGGTGACTATCTCGTTTACAAACTCCAGGGGCAAACAGAAGGTGGAGTTGGAGACCCTGATCATGATGGCCTCCTTGGTCAGGAGGGTGTTGGTGATGGGAAGCCTGAGCCCCACCGAGAGGCCCTGACCGGGCTTGTTGTCAATCAATACCTCCCCGTTCCACTTCTTGAGGTTGGTCATGACCACGTCCATGCCCACGCCCCTACCCGAGAGGTCGGTGGCCTGGTCCTTGGTGGAGAGCCCGGAGCTGAAGACCAGCATCTCAGCGTCCTTGTCGGGCATGGTCTCTTCCTGCTCCGGGGTAATGAAGCCCCTCTCCATGGCCTTGGCCTTGATCTTACTAAGATCGAGGCCCCGGCCGTCATCTGAGACCTCTATCAGGATGGCCGCCTCCTCCTGGGTGACGGTGATGTTAACCGTCCCGCGCTTGGGTTTTCCCGCGGCCACCCGCTCGTCCGGAAACTCCAGTCCGTGATCCACGGCGTTCCTCACGATGTGGACCATGGCCTGCTCCACGTCGTCCAGTAGGCTCTTGTCTATGGGAACCCGCTCGCCAACTATGACCATCTCGGCCTCTTTCCCTATCTTGTGGGAGATGTCACGCACCAGGCGGGGGAATTTCTTCAAGATGTTGTTCATCTCCACCTGGCGCACCTCCATGATGGAGCGCTGCAGGTTCACTATGTCATTGGAGATGGTCCTGGAAACCGTCGCGAAGTCCCTTAAGAGGCTAGCGTCCACGCCCGCCTGCCTAAAGGAGAACTGGAGGTGGTTCAGGATCTCGCTTTTGGTGATGAGCCTTCCCACGGACTCCAGAAATAGGTCTATCTTGGCCTCGTCCACGCGGATGGTCTTGACCTGGGGCTCTTTGACGCTGCTGGAGGACTTGGAGCTCCTCGCGGTCTTCACCGCCGGGGCCTCCACCTCCACCTGGAACTTCTGCTTGAGATTGGTGAGCATCTCGTTGAAGAACTCCACCGTCATCTGATCCATTTCCAGCTGTCTCTCGGTGAAGAGGCTTAAGCCGTCGCCCAGCTCGGCTATGAGGTTCATGGCGTCCTCGGTCGCCACGTCCGCAAGCGTTGTGTAGAGGTTGTTGGCCGTGTCCAGGAAGGTCTTGGCGTCCTGCGCTGTTTCCTTCCCGTCCTTGTATTTGGCTAAGATTTCCTCCATGACCCTAACCATCTCGGTTAGATCGGCTCCGTTATAGTTGAAGCGGATTTGATTGGAGCTATCCTCCTCCAAGGTAGCCAGTGCCAAGCCGGTGTTCACGTCCGAGACGTCTTTTTTTATGAGCTCTGACTCGTTTTCCTCCAAGGTGGGGATAACGGCCTCTAAATCTTCCACCAGCTTCTTGGCGGCGTCCACCAGCTGGGAGTCCCGGCGGTTTATCTTATCTATCTGGGCCTGGATTTCACCTATGAAGGCCATGTGGTCCGCGGTCATGGCCGTGTAGGATATGTCTTCCTCCAATCTCGCTATGATATCGCGGAAGATGTCGTTACCCTTAAAGAGCAGATCAACTATTTTGGGGTATTTGTTGAGGATGGCATTGTTCTTGTCGATTATGCTCATGAGGTCTTCCAGACGGTGGGCAATATTTGCGATATTGTCCACGTTGAACATCTTGGAAGAGCCCTTGAGCGAGTGCATGTGCCGGAAGAGAGAAAAAATGGTCTCGCTGTTGGAGGGATCCTGCTCCAGGTTCACCAGTTCATTGTCGAGGGTCTCTATGGTTTCCCGGACCTCGTCTTTGTACTGCTCAAACAATTCGGCGATGTTTTCGTCACTAACGCTCATCTTTTCCTCCGGCATCCTCCAGTCTTTGGATTCCGCCTTTACCGCTAGCCACGGCCTAAAAGCCTATAGTTTGCGGATTCACTTTGAATCAAGCCTTAAACTGTTTAATTAGCCACTCTCCATAAAGTCTACTAGCTTATAAGCCTTACATTTAGGGGACCTAAATCCCCAAAAAGAAAGATCCCCTTCACGAGAGATCCAAGGCCTTTTTTACGGCCTGCATCACCTTCTCCTCGTCGTAGGGTTTGATGATGTACTGCTTGGCGCCTATCTTGAGGCAGTGCATGACGGTTCTCGCGTCCGACACCGAGGAGGCCATGATTATCCTGGAACCCGGGTATTTTTCCATGAGCTTCTCCAGAACCTCGGTGCCCCTCAATTTGGGCATAACTATATCCAGCGTGGTGAGCTCTGGTTTCAGCTCATCGAAGAGCCTCAAGGCCTCCTCCCCGTCACTGGCCTGACCTACCACGTTAAAACCCTGGGAGTTGAACAGTTTGAAAAGCATCTGGCGCATGACCGGAGAATCATCCACTATTAAAACGCTTTGTCCATTGCCAACCGTCATGA
This sequence comes from Deltaproteobacteria bacterium, assembly GCA_031278795.1. The sequence goes on from JAITJT010000110.1 coordinate 2,670, forward strand.
ATATCTCCTTTTAGTTCTGAAACATGGGGGGTACCCGTTGAGACGAGACAGGCGACTCTTGAGAGCCCTAGGCTAGCCGGAATTGCTAGCTAAAAGATGCTCTCTCGCGTATAAGGCGAACGTTTAATAAAAAAAACTTGTCCCAAAAAGCCTTATTAGGAGATAGCTTAGGGAGTAAGCTATGTTAACACCCTCACCCAAGAAATCCCAAAGGGGCCTTCCAAAGGACTTCCAGAGGGGCCTTCCAGAGGGGCCTGCCAAGGGGCCTACCAAGTGGGCCTTCTTGATAAGGATATGTTAGAAGGGGAGAAAATTCACACCCAAAAGTCAAAAAATCCAGGAAAGAGGCATTTTACCTCTCCCGCGCCTTAAGTAACAACTCGCCTCTAGAATATAACATCCAATTAGCTGGATTGTCCACTTTAGGGCCCCTGTGAAATCCCCTGAAACAAGGGGAGCCGCGCCCTTTGAGCTAGAAAAGGCTTTGACAGCATAAAATTTGAGACATAAACTCTTTCAATATATGGTGTTTAATTATTTAAAAAGCTTAGATATGGAAATTCTCTTAAGAGGAAATTAAAAGGATTAGGGGAAAAGGTGAAAATAACGCCTCAAAACTTCGTTTTAGCCCTAATTTACCCTCAAATTAACATTTAGCTTTAGCGCTAAGTTTTAGTTCTTGGCTTTAGTTCTTGGCTTTAGTTCTTGGCTTTAGTTCTTGGCCTTGACTTCCAGCATAAATCCTTCAAGTTTAAAGGTGTTATTTGGGACCCGCTTGTAGGCGCTTATTAGAGAGCTGCTTTCTAGCTTACGCTAGTTATTGTGGAGAGAGCTTATGGGATATTTATGAAATTTTTGATGTTTTTGCTGTTTTTATTTGCCCAAAGACTTCCATTCTTTCAAAAGCTAAAAAACTTTTAGGTAATTCACAAAAAACAAAAAAAAGTCTCTCTTGCTTAAAAGCCCGACTTGGGCCATAATTGCACCCGACGGTGTATCTTGTGTGTCAATCTTTTTTCTCCCTAAATAAGCTCCAGGGGGGGCTAAAGCATGCCTTTAATCGGCCAATTCACCCCTCCGGGGGATAAATCCTTGAGCCATAGGCTCATCCTCTTCGCCCTGGTCGCCAGAGGCGAAATGCTCGTCTCCGGGCTCTCGGACTGCGACGACGTCATGACCAGCCTCTCCATATTTAGGGAGCTGGGGGGAAGGGCCGAGAAAGAGCGCGGGGGAACGCGCGTCTACGGCTTGGATCGTCAGATTGACCCCAAGAAGTCCTTTGACCTCTACTGCGGAAACTCCGGCACCACCATGCGCCTTATCTCGGGACTCTTGGCGGGCATACCTGGAGAGTACATCCTAGACGGAGACGTCCAGCTGAGGCGGAGGCCCATGGAGCGGGTGGCCGAGCCCTTGAGGCAGATGGGGGCCAGGGTGGAAACCCTGGCCGGTAAGCCTCCGGTGAAGATCTATGGAACTGAGCTCTCCCCTATCGACTATAACATGAAGGATTCCAGCGCCCAGCTGAAGGGGGCCGTGCTCCTGGCTGGGTTCTCCGCCAAGAGCGGTCCCACCACGGTCACCGAGAGATCCCTCACCCGCACCCACACCGAGAGGCTCATAGACTACTTTGGGGGACACATGGTATCCGAGCACCTGAGGCACTCGGTCTGGCCGGGAACCCTTAACTTGAGGGAGAGCTTTTCCACCCCCAGCGACCCCTCCTGCGCGGCTTTTTTCCTGACCACGGCCGCCATGCTACCTGAGAGCTCAGTCACTGCCTGCAACATGCTCATGGCCCAGGGCCGCACCGGCTTCCTGAGGGTCCTTGACCGCATGGGGGCATCGGTTAGGCTCACCATGACCTCGGACACCCCCGAGCCCACCGGGGACGTTACCGTGGAGTACCAGGGACCCTTGAAGGCTACCGAGATACCCGCAGACGACGTGCCCGCCTTGATTGACGAGATACCCATACTTGCGCTCGCCGCCACCCAGGCCGAGGGCACCACCGTGTTCAGGAAGGTGGACGAGCTCAGGATCAAGGAAACCGACAGGCTCATGAGCATCCGCCACCAGCTGGGCGCCTTGGGCGCCAGGGTGTGGATCCAGGGTGACGACCTCTATATCCAGGGCCCCACCTCCTTTATCATTCCCGAGTCCCTGGACTCGGGAAAGGACCACCGCCTGGCCATGACCTTAACCCTGGCGCTCTTGATAGCCCGGGCCAGGACGCCCATTTTGGGGGTGGAGTCCATCTCCGTTAGCTACCCGGAGTTCGATAGCGACCTAAAACTACTCTGGAGGGACGAGTGAGCTCTTCCACCCCTCTCCTTTTGGGACTCTTGGGAGACAGTAGGGTCTACAAGTCCCCCTCCCCCAAGATGCACACAAGGGCCCTAGATTACGCCAAGCTGGGCGGATACTACGTGCCCTTACTCCTCGCGGCAAGCGATCTTCTTGAAACCCTTCCCATACTCTCCAAACTAAACTTCCAGGGCCTCAACGTGACCGCCCCCCTCAAGGAGGCTGTGCTCCCGCACCTAGGAGAGCTATCAGCCCAGGCCAAAAAGATAGGGGCGGCCAACACGCTTTCCAGGGACCCCAAGGACGGCCTCTACCACGGCCACAACACGGACGCTGACGGATTCGCGAGCGCCTACCTAAAAGACCTCAAAGCCTCCACGGCCCTGGTGCTCGGCGCCGGCGGCGCCGCCAGGGCCGTGCTCTTCGCCCTCAAGGAGAGGGGTTTCAGCCCCACTGTCATGAACCGCAGCCAGGACAAGGCCGAGTCCCTGGCCCATGAGTTCGAGAGCCAGTTCACTCCCTACGGGGAATCGGATGCCTTTCCCCTGGTGATTAACACCACCTCGGCCTCCTCCTTGGCGGAGCTTGGTGGCTCTCTGGACATAAAACTCCAAGAAGCCGCAACCGTGGTGGACATCAATTACAAGAGGCCAGACAACTGGTTCAGGGAGCTCGCCGCGCGCCAGGGTGCGGTATTTTTTGACGGGCTCCTCATGCTAGCCCACCAGGCGAGGCTCTCGTTTATGATCTTTACCAAAATAAAAGACATTCCGCTGGATCCTTTCTTAGATGCCTTAAATATAAGGCATCATGAAAGCAACCGCGCCAATTAACCTTAGTGTTTTACCTTTCTCAATTATTTTGTGTGTTCTTTTAAATTTAGGTGACTACTCTTTGGGTGATTCTTTCTCTTAAATATATGAGGCTCTTTTTGGAATGTAATATGTTCACTCTTTTTTAGGAATGTAATATGTTCACTCTTTTTTAGGAATGTAATATGTTCCCTCTTTTTCGAAACGCAATACGCGCTCACTTTTTTTGGAATATTTTTGCTTTTACTTTCGCTAAAGACTGCAGAGAGACAAACGCTAAAGTTTAAGGGCCCAAGTAAAAGGCATGTTGTTTATGGACTAAAGATTAAGACTCTGGCATAAAGCTTAAAGTATTAGGACAAAAGTTTAAGGATCTAGTATAATGGCGATAGTTTAAGGATCAATTTTAAATTCTCGTAAATCCACAGACAGCTCAGAAATCTAAGACCGTAAAACTTAAGACTCTAAAAACTTAAAACTCTAAAAACTTAAAACTCTAAAAACTTAAGACTCTAAAACTTAAAACTCTAAATCTTCAGACTCTAAAACTTAAAACTGTAAAAAAAACATATTTATAAATTAAAATTCCAAAAGGCTAATAAGCAAAACAACTCACAATAGAGCTCCATCGCCAA
>JAITJT010000129.1 GCA_031278795.1 Deltaproteobacteria bacterium
AAATTGATGACTTAGTACTAAAAAGGCTAACAATTTCTGGGCTTAAGTTTAGGGAAAGTTACTTTAAAAAAATATTTTAATAAAGCATGGTGAAAATTAAAAATACTAATATGCGAAAATAAATTCAAATCATTAACACTTAAAAATCTATATTTTCTATAGATATCAAGGGTTATCTAAAATTATTAGAAAGCTCAAAACACAAAAAAAAAGAAATCTTAAAGATCAGATCCCGTGATCTTTATTGTGGGTGGAAGTGCTCTTAGAATTTTGTTGAAGTGATTTATTCCCGTTCTAATCAAAAAGACAAAAAAAATCATATCACAAAATATAGGCTAGTTTTAAGAAAAAAAACGCAAAGGGGCACAAGGCGACTTTTTTAGCTCCAGAAGGCGCTAAGTTTTTTGTAAAATTTTTTCGTTTTTTAAGCCCCCTAACAGACGTCATGAAAGCGCATCAGCGGAACATTTAGGTTTTAGGGACACTTTGAAGCTCCCTCTTGGGGTTCACGGGAATAGGCGAGTAGTCTTTCCCTTCCCAGTTTTTCTCCAAAAGGGAGCATTTGGCCGTGGTTCCCGCCACGGCCCCAGGTTCGCAGGAGATGGATAGCTGGGGATAGCTTTTCCCTGATCCGCAGCTAAGCTCCGACTGGGAGTCTATGGTGAGCCTTCCATTGCCTAAGGAGGCCCTGGCATCGGCTTGGCAGCTGAGGCTTCCGCCTTGAACCTTCAGCTGGGTTTTTCCGTCCGAGTGGCAAAAGGAGAGCTTGGCGAGTTCCCCGCTCTCGGAGTTGAGGAACTCTGTGTCTGGTATCTGCCAGCAGCCCTTGAGGAAATTTACGCCGGCTTTGTCGTCCTTGGGGATTATGAGGCAGCTTTGGTGGCTTTCCAGGTACCTTAGCTTCTCCTCATAGAGCTTGGCCCTCTCGGTCTCCATATCCCGGTTGTAGGAGAGGATCTCTGAGCTGGGTGGGCCTGGCATGTGCACCAGGTAGTTGAGGGAGAAGAGGATCTCTTTGAAGAAGATGAAGCCCAGAGCCAGGATAAGCGCCAAGCCGGTGATTAAGCCCGTGGCCATGAGCAGGGAAAACTTTTTAAGGGATATGGGGGTCTTGGGAGGTGGAGGGGGAGGGAGCTCCTCTGCGGGTTCCTGGGCCACCCGGCCCAAGGGGTAGTAGAGGGATCTGGCGCTGGAGTGCCCCCAGAGTGTGGCCGTGTACGAGTTGGCGATCTTGAAAAAATCCAAGACCTCCTGGTGGGAGACGGCCTCCAGCATGAAGATGCCCTTCTGCTTCATCTGGAAGTCCTGGGAGGCCCTGAACTTCTCGGCTTGCTCCTTAAATAGCCCGAGTAGGTATTCTATCTCCCCTTGAGCCACGGCCTCCTCTTCCGGAGGGAGATCGCGCACTCTCTGTGGGGTACCGTCTAGGGAGCTGTACCACTCAATGGTGTCCTCTTGGCGCAAGACCACGGGTTCCGCCAGAAAGTCCTTAAGCTCCTTGGATTTCTTCAGCTCCTCTTGGATAGGCCCATACCAGGCCACCACGGCCTTGTTGTTGAGGAAGATGGGCGAGCTTCCGGAGAGGCTGGATTTGTTTATGAGGCTCCGGGGCATAGGGTTCCTTAAATGGCGGTGCTTTCTTTAATTGAGGCCTTGGGTGTTCCTTATTAGCTTGGAAAATACATAAATATAGAGCCTTTTTAGGCCCTGGTGAGGCCTTTAAGGCTCTTGGAACTCTTTTTAGGGTTTGCAGTCCCTTTGCTTGGGCGGATAGCTCACCTTGTCCTTGGAGTCCACCACCACGTTATCCCCGCAGGCCTTCATGGCGTGGGCCACCATGTCGCCTTTCTCGTTGACCACCGCGAAATGCCCCTGCCAGTAGGCGGGCGCTAGGCCCTTGGCGGTGTAGATGCCTATGTCTTCATAGGTGGGGTCCTTTACCCATTTACCGCTCTTGTCCACCTCGCCCCAGAGCTCGCCTTTTTTCACCCAGGCCATGCCGCTCTCCCGGAAGGCCTGGAAGTCGTCCAGGTCCGGCTCCAGGAGCCAGGTGCCGGTGGAACTCAGTATGCCGTATTTTTTGTTGACCGAGGCGAAGTAGAGCTTGTCGTCAATGGGCTTGGGAACGGCATCCAGGCTGGGTTTCAAGAGATAAGTCCCCTTGGCGTCTATGAGGCCCCAGAGCTTTCCGCTCAAAACCATCGCCACCCCGGAGTCGGTAAAATCCCTAGCGTCATCAAAGAGGAAGTCTATTATCTTTTCCCCTTTGGTGTTTATGTAGCCAAACTTAGCGGCCTTTTTCACCCTAGCCAGGCCGTTGGGGCCGAAGGCCCCAACGTAGTCGTACTCGGGTTTTATGACGAAGGCCCCTTTCTCGTCGCAGTAGCCAAAGAGCTTGTCGTTGTCCTCCTGGAAGCAGCCAATGAGCTTCTGGGGGAGCTTGGCAATTGATGCCAGTATCTGAGCCTGGGGTATAGCCTCCTTCTTCTCACCCGTTAGGGTGTAGTAGAAGTAGGAGCTCGATAGATTGGTCTCTTTCACCCAATACTTCTTGGAGTCGTCATTGGGGTCAAGGGCATTATACTCAACGGAGTTGAACTTGGGCTCGATTATCCACTTGCCGCTAATGTCTAAGACACCGTAGAGCCCGTTTTGGCTCTTTATCTGGTGGCCGTTTTTGTCGAACTCGCACTTGAGGCTCTCAAAGGTGGGTTCCATGAGAACCTTTCCGCTCTTATCCAAGACTCCCAGCTTTCCCCCACTGGTGATGAGGCTTAAGCTGCGCCCGAATTCGTCATCAGTGAATTTTCCAAGGCCATCAAAAAGATATTGCGTGAGGAGCTTCCCGGAGGCGTCCATGAGCGCTGCCTTGCCCTTCACGTATACCGCGAAGAGTCCCTTGTCCAGGTACTCGACCTTGTTGAACTGGGGATGCCCCTGCCATTTTCCGGTCTCTGTGAGTCTTCCCCACCAGTTTTTGTAGAGACCCCACACCGAGGGACTACCTGAGGCGTCGAAGATGAGGATGTCATCTAGGAGGGGTAGTATGGTGAACTCTCCTCGGTCATTAATCAAGCCCCAGCCGCCATCCCCCTGAACCTTGGCTAGCCCGAAGCTATCAAAATTCTCGGCCTTCTTGAACTGGGGGACTATGGGCACGCTTCCGTTAGGGTCCACGAAACCGTAGCGGTTACCTAAGAGAAAGAAGTGGAAGGAATCCCCGCCCTTGGGTGAGGGAATTCCAGCTGCCTCCACCTGTGGTGGTTTGGGCACCAACTCGAAGGTATAGGCTAAGGCGACTGAAGACGCCATAAAGACTAATGTTAGGAGCATGAAAAGAAGCGCCGAGAGGCGCCCTATGGGGCTTTGGATTAGTCTGGTGCTGGAAGACGAAGGTTTCATGGTTGGCCGGGTAAACTTGTCCGCGTGCTCGCGGCCTTGTCAGGAAAAAGTGATGGAGCTACAGGCGCCACCATTTTATTACAAAAATGGATTAAAAAACAGCCAGGGGCGAAAGATCCGTCCTGGTTTTTATAATATATATATTAATAGAAGACATTTCTAAAATTATAAATGTATCAATTATAATAGAATCTTAATTATAAATATTATGTTTGTATTCGATTATAAAGTTATGCTTTAAAAGCTTTGCCTCAACGGTTTTACTGACACAAAAGAGATTCAGGCAATCTTCCATCCTGATAGTTAAAGGAGGCCTCAGCTTTGCTTATTAATTTTCTCTTGCACAGGGCCTTAAAGATGTCCTGGAAAATGCCCATAAATGTAGTCATGAAGGAGCATAGACCTCGACATGTGGAAAAAATATTCATAAAATCCTGGCCTAGCTTCATTTTAGACGTGTTGGAGCGTTTAGATTGGGAAAATTGAACCAAAGATGAATGGAATTTTTTTTCAGCCATTTAACTTATGTTTGAAATTTGCTTGACAATTTAATTTCCCCTAATGTAAAAGGTAAAAAAAGTTTTTTTCCTGAAAAACCCCAATATTGGCTCAGTTAGAGTTTTGCGCCCTTTCCCCTGAGGGTTCATAGCTGTTTTAGGGGATTTTTTTGCTGTTTCTTTTCTGTTGGTCTCACTTTTTCCTAAATCTATTAGGATTTATCTACCTAAACGTCGCAAAATCTGTGGAAAACAGTGAAATATTTTTTACAATTTTCCCTTAAATAATTTTTTAAGGGAAAAGAACTCTTCCCTTAAGCCTCTTGGGGTTTTAATTCACGAGAACTTTTTAAGCTTATTTATTTTCGCCTTAGCCTCCACGTATCTAATCTAAATCAATCTGGAAATCCTTATGTATCACCAACTAGAGCGTAAAATCCTTTTTACTTCAAATATAGCGGCCTTTATCGCCACTTTATTTTTGTTAACGGCCCTCCTTTCTTTTTCAGAGGCCCTGGCTCAATCTGAGATGCCCCAGGTGCTTTCCATCATGGGGAAGGCCGAGATTAAATCCTCAGGCCGCGTAAGGGAAGCTAAAACCGGTGATTTGATAAGGCCCGGAGAAAGTGTCGAGCTTTCCTCCGGGGGTAGCCTTAAACTTTCCACCTCCGGCGGAAAGGCTGAAATCACCATAGCTGGTGGTAGCACCCTGGGCTATGACGGAGAGGTTGATATAAATTCCAGACCCTGGACGGAAGGAGACGTACGCGAGGCAGCGCTCCCGCAGACACCGGGTGGTAGGGGCCCGCAGTTCTCCTTGACCCGAGGCCAGGCTGACGTGGAGGTGGTGGAAGGGCAACCACTTAGAGTGGTGACCCCCCTCCTCATGGCGGCCGTGCGCGGAACCCACTTCATCGTGACCGTCGCGGCGGACGGCTCATCTACCCTCACAACCCTGGAGGGACAGGTCTTCGCGGTCACCAGAACTGGTGTGGCTCAGATGACCACCGCTGGAGGTGGTATGCAGATGAGCGCCTCAGACTACACCTCTTTCCTGCAACAAAACGGGGTGAACGTCCCCAGCGGGGACTTTAGATCCGTGGACCCCTCCATGCTGGAGCGCATAGATGCCCAGACCTTGGGTGACACCGTGGCTCCAGGCGCAGCACCCGGCGCTGCCCCGGGGGCGCAGGTGGGGGCTACCACCACCACGACAGGTGCGGCATCCAGTACGGTAGGCTCAGCCTTGACGGCGGTTGCGCCAGTGGCCGCACCCACCGCGGCAATGACTTTCGCGGGAGTGACCACAGGAACCCTAACCCAAGACGATAACGACGCGGTGCCCGTGGCTAGCCCACCGCCACTAACCGGAAATATCCAGATATTGGACCCGGTGACCGAGAAGCCGGTGAGCTCTTTCACCACCAACTCCCAAGGGGAGTTCGAGATGCAGGTTGTTCCTACGGCCGGAGATACCCAGGTGGTCATGACCGTGGGCGACCAGACCTATGTGGTGGATATAGCCGAGGAAATCGCGCCGACCCCACCGGCCACTGAAATTGTCTTTGATAACGTTGATTTTACCACTCCGGCGACTGGATTTAAGAGTACCGCCACACTTACGCCCGTTTTTGATGGAGAGAGCCCCACCGGGCCGGTAAGTTGGACCATTGTAAGCATCCAAAACCCCACGGCTTCTTGGTGGTTGAGGAGCGCAAGCGATCCTAGGGGCCTCACCTGGGGAAACACGGCGGACGGCGCCAGCTACTGGACCAACAGCTCTGGACCGGAAGGCACAGTGCCCACCGATGGTACCGCCTATCTCACAGACATTGTAGGCGAAAGGACGGTGACCGTTAGGGCTGAAACCAGCATAGACGGTGTTACCAAGCAAAGAGATTTGGTGGTTACTTTCGGGAAAGGCCCGCTTAGCGCATTCACCCAAGGGCCATCATCAGCTTCCCCGTTTTTTAACGCATCCTCTGGCAGTAGCTTTTTGGGAGCGAGCCCCAGTTCAGCCTCCGCGTTTCCAGCGGCCGTGGGCCACTGCGGCGGTGTGGTTCCGGTTGATTATCTAAGTATCAGCGGGACGCCTCCCAACGCCTCGGTGGTAGCTGATTCCACCGCCTGGACACCTGACTCCAGTAGCTTTTTGACAGGCGCTTATTATTCTTATGCCCTGAATCTGCCATCTGAGGAGCAGCTGCTCTATGTGTCTCGGAATAGTGGATCGGGTTCCACTAGTATTCCCAGAAAGGGTGCCGCCCTGGCGGCCGGATGGGAGTATTCCTCAGCGGCTAAATACTGGACAGACTCCATGTCTTTCGCGGTTGATAGTAATGGCGATGTCTCCGCCACACTCCAAGTTATCCAGCTAGACGGAGAAGGGGTCCAGCTTGTCAGCAGTCTCTTCACCCTCTCCAATTACGCCGCCTGCGTCTCTGGAGCTGGTCCGCCTCCAACGCCGCCCACCCCGCCACCATCGTCTGAAATAGTCTTCGACCGCGTGGACTTCATCGATCAGGCATCTGGGTATCAGAGCACGGCGACACTAACTCCAGACTTTGGCGGGTCAACTCCCACAGGGACAGTCACCTGGACGATTGTTAGCGTCCAGAATCCCAGCGCCTCCTGGTGGAGAAGAAGCTCTAGCGCCATGAACGGCCTCACCTGGGGGCCCACGGCTGACGGCAAGAGCTCCTGGACAAACACCTCAGCCCCTGAGGGCACAGCTCCCACGGGAGCTGTGGCCCAGCTCACGGATGTTGTTGGTCAGAGGACCGTGACTGTCAGGGCCTCGGCCACCATTAACGGAAGCCTCGTGCAGAAGGATCTAGTGGTTACTTTCGGGAAAGGACCGCTTAGCGAGTTCACTAGCGGGCCGACCACTTCCCTCCGGTACGCGAACGCCAACAACACTACCTCCTTTGTTAACTTGGATCCCAATTCAGCCTCGGATTTCCCCGCTGCGCATTACTGCGGTGGGGTGGTGCCGGTGAACTATATCACCGTGACGGGTTCCGGTTCCAATATCAGCGTGACCTACGATCAAAGCGTCTGGGGACGAGTTAACATCCCGGATCCAAGCACGCTAGTTCACTATTCCGACGCCATGGGCCTTCCGAGGGAAGAGCAGATCCTTGGCGTAAGCGGAGACAATGGCACAAGTCACCAAGA
>JAITJT010000274.1 GCA_031278795.1 Deltaproteobacteria bacterium
GGGGAATCCTTCTTGGGTAAGGACGGATGTAAAGTACCCCCCCCAAAAAATTGGAAAATTTAAACCCCCTCACAAGAGGGGAAACAAAAAAACCCCCTCACAAGAGGGGAAACAAAAAAACCCCCTCACCAGAGGGGGTAGAATTTTTAAGTAATATTAAGGGAAAGCTTGGCCTCATAAGGGGCCTTCCTGCTAGTGGTGGGGCTCCAGCTCCAGTGCCTCCTTCGCGCACTTCTTGCACAGGCCCCTCACCTCCACGCTTCCCTCCTTGGCAAAGAAGTCCATGGCGTTCAAACGGTTGAAGATGCTCGTGTAGAGTCCCTCGTCGTTCACCTCGGCCGTGGCCTGGCAGCTGGGGCAGACGAGAATCACCGGGTTGTGGTGGGACTTGTGGTCAGTGCAGGCCACAAAGGCGTTCAGGGAGTTCACCCGGTGCACCAAACCCGTCTGGATGAAGAACTCCAGGGTACGGTAGATGGAGGAGGGCGTGAGGCTGCGGCCATTGGTCTTAAGACTCTCAATGAGGTCATAGGCCTTGACCGGGCCAGGCGCCTTGATGAGGGTCTCAAGGACCCTACGGCGCAGCTTGGTGAGGGTGGAGCCCTCAATCTTGCAGAGCCGCTCGGCCTCGCCTAGAACCTTGTCCACGTATTTTTGGGTGACAGTCATTCCTCACCAAATTGCCTTTAAGGTGTTTTTAGGAAATCTTAATTTGGGGTCTTCCACCCTTTTGAGGTTTTACTTGGGGAGGGGCCTTTTAGCTATCCTCCCGGTATATTTCCACTCGATCCGCGGGCAAGGTGTAACCAGCTGATCCCATGTCCGTGTCGAATCGTTCAGCCTTTATTTTACCATAAACCCACACAATTTCCATAGCTTCTATACCTTTGAGGCCCTTCTTGGAAACCACGTAGATTATCTGGTTGGGAGGTGGCGGAGGCACGTGGATGCAGGCCCCAAAAAAGGGCACCAGGAAAAATTCGGTCATCTCGGCCTTGTCGAAGTCCAAAGGCACCACAAAACCCGGAATCTTCACCTTTTTCCCGTTCATCTGGGGGTTTATGGGGGCGTTGTTCCAGCGCTCCATGAACTGGGCGATGACCTCCTCGGCCCTGGGGTCGTTGTCCTGCATCTGGTCAATCCCCAGCTCCTTAAACAGGGCCTCGGTGTCCCAGGAGGGATCCACCAGGTCGTCCCAGATGAGCCAGCTCTTGGTGATATAACCATCCTTGTCCTTCTCGTCATCAGCCAATAGATAGCTTGGGGCGCATAGGATAAGAGAGGCTAAAACAATGAAGAATTGCAGATATGTTAGCTTTTTAAGTTTTTGAGGCTTTTTAAGCTCTTTATAATTACTAAGAGGTGTCATTTGATATCCAATACGCTTATCCCATTAGGTGCTGGGGCTGAGGCCGTCCGAAAGGCTCAGGAAATAGGCCCTTAGGGCCGGAATGAGGCTGGTTAGTACCCCCAGGACGCAAATCCCTAGGATTATCAGCCACTCCACCCCGGAGGGTGCTGAGAGGTACAGGACCACGCCGTAGGCGTTAAGTAGATAGGGCGCTGCCAGGGCAATTACTAGGGAGAGCATGACAAGCCCCAATACCACTCCGCAAAGAGTAAGTAAAAAGCCCTCCATGGCCATCAAGATAACTATATCCATGGGACTCGCCCCGGTGGAGCGCAATATGGCTAGCTCCCGGCGGCGCTCGCCTAGACCCGCTAGAATAGTGCTGGAGAGCCCGGCCAGGCCGGTGAAGGTAACCAGAAGGGAGACTAGGATTAAGATCTTCTCCCAACCGCCTATCATGCTCCAGAGCTGGTCCAAGGCCACCCCGGGCAATACGGCGCTTAGGGCCTCTGTCCTTAAGCTCTGGATGTCCCTCTGGAGGTTAAAGACGGTTCTGCGGTTTTTGAGGCCCACCAGCATGGCGGTGATGACCTTGGGCCTCAGGTCGAACTTACGCACCTGGTCCTTGGAAACCTTGAAGCCCTTGATGGGGGCCCCGCCCCTCCAGTCCACATGGATAGCCTCCATGGACTCCAGATTTATGTAGAGGGACCTATCCACCGGAGATCCCGTGGGCTTCAAGACACCCACCACCATGAAGGGCTTGTCCGAGTGCTCTATGCCCCTCTGGTCGCCTCCGTGGGTGAGCACTATGGAATCATTGGCCCTATAGCCCAAACGGGAGGCCACCTCGGATCCCAAGACCACCTCGAAGATGTCCGCAAACTCCCTTCCCTCCATCAGGGCCAGAGATGTATCCCTACGGTAGCGGAAGTGCTTAAAAAAATCCCCGTTGGTGGCCACCACCGGATAACCCCTATGCGAGTCTCCCATGGAGAGGGGGATGGTCCAGCTTATCTCGGGCCTTTGGCTAATCTCCTCAAAGCTTCCCCAGCCCATGTTGTTGGTGGCGCCTCCCATATGGAAGACAGCGTAGAGGATGAGCTGAATGGAGCTACCTCTGGCTCCCACCACCAAATCCGTTCCGGAGATAGCCTCCACGAAACCGGCCCTCACCTGCCCCCGTATCCTTTCAATGCCCACCAGGAGCACCGTGGAGAGGCTAATGGAGAGCATGACCAGTAGCAGGGTGAAGCGACGGTTCCAGGCGCTCTTTAGCGCCAAGTAAAATAAGCTTAAAAATTTACGCATAAGAGTGAGGCTTTTTCCAGGCAGGTTGATTCAATAAAAGATTGAAAAACAAAGAAAGTAGAAAATCTAGTGAACAAAGAAAAAACAATAATCAAAGGTGATAGCGTTGAATTATGTATCCCCCCGGCCTTTATGAATTGTCTAGAACATGGGGCTCCTTTGATTCCAAAAATTTAATGGGCAGGTTAAATATCATGGACTGGAACCTTAGTTTCCCTAAACAATACCTACTTGGTCGGGGGGAAATCCAAGGCCCGAAGACGGGCCTTGGAAAGGAAAAATTTTTTCTCTCAATGCACAAAGCCATTAAGATACAAAGTCATAAACTCATAAAACTACAAAGCCATAAAGATATAAAACTACAAAGTCATAAAATCACTAAATCAATAAACCACTTAATCACAAAACCTTAAGCAGCCTGAGGCCCCAGGGTGAAATTTCTGGGAAACTCCGCGGCCAGGCTTTTGTCGTGACTCACGAATAATAAACTGGAGCCGGCCTCGTCGCACTCCTTCATTAAGAGCCTCAGAAACTGGAGACCCAGCTCATAGTCCAAGGCCGAGGTGGGCTCGTCCGCGATTAGGAGCCTGGGGCTTCCTATGAGCGCCCTGGCGGCAGCCACTCTCTGCTGCTGCCCCACCGAGAGCTTGGCCGCGGCCTTGCTGAGAAGCTCCTTGGGGATGGAGAGGCGCATAAGCAGGCTCTCGGCCTCCCCCTCGAGGTTACGGCCGTGACTAAGGGCGCTCTGGCGTCTCACCTGGGAGAAACGGCAGGGAAGCATGACGTTCTCCAAAGGCGTGAGGTAGGGAACCAAGTTGAACTGCTGAAAGATATAGCCCACGCAATCACCCCTGAGGCGATCCCTTTTGGGACCGGAGAGGCCCGAGAGGGCCTTTCCGGCTAGATAGACCTCACCTTCTTGCGGTGTGAGAATACCCGCTGCCAGAGACAAAAGAGTGCTCTTCCCGCAGCCGCTGGGCCCGGTTATGAAGATCTTCTCGCCACTTTCCAAGCTCAAGTTGAGATTAGTGAGTATGGGCTTCTCGCCGGGCCAGTGGAAGGCGAGGTTTTCAAACTTAACCGCCGGGGGGCTATCTTTGTTACTTTCTTCTGGGCTCATCTTAAAAGTTACAATCCCTACCACTTCAGCGTGGTCGCCTGGGGCGTTAGATCCTGGGCCTTCTGGCCTTCTGGGGTCACTGTCTGGACGTGTACGCTTTTTAGGAGCGGAAAGCCCTTAAAGAGCTGGCTAAGGTCAAGCTCACCGCCTGTGGCGGGAACCTTCTGGCAGGTATAGGCGTAAGCCGCCTCAAGCTCCCTGTGCACCGCGCCTTCGCCGTGCTCGTGATCATGGCCTTCCTCGCCCTCGTGGTGGTGGCCTTCCTCACCCTCGTGGTGGTGGCCTTCCTCGCCCTCGTGGTGGTGACCCTCCTCTTGATACTCCACATCTGTCTCTTTAAGGGTGCAGCCGTAGTCCTTATTGATGGCTATTAGCTTGTCCGGGGCCTTCAAGAGGACGTCCATGGCCTCGAACTCCTTGGTCTCATCCGGGGTGGAAGGATGGTGCTCGAAGCTTATGAAGCTAGCCAGGGGGGAATCCAGATCCAGCTCGATGGAGGTGGGGCTTATGGACACATTGAGCGCCGCCTCACCGTGGACGTGGGGGGCGTGGGTCTCTCCCTGGGCCATGGCCGTAGAGGCCATGAAGAGCGCGAAGAGCGGAAGGACGGCAAGTATGAAGAATACATTTCTCATATAAATTTTGGGCTCCTTTAAAAATATACACCAAAAAAATTTTTGGAGTGATTTGAATGCCAGTGGAATTAAACACTATATTATTGCATTATGCAAGAGAATTAAAGGGCAAATTATAAATTTAGACCTTTGGATTGGCCTTGTGGAAGGAGGCGTTTTTT
>JAITJT010000223.1 GCA_031278795.1 Deltaproteobacteria bacterium
CCAATGTTACCCAAGGCGCTGGCCGAGGCCGTTATGGAATCAAAGACCCCCATGCCCATGGCCGTGAGCAGAAGTGAGGAGATGGCGAAGATGACGAAATAGAGGAGAAAGAAGAGCCAGACGCTCTCCAAGACGTTGTCAGGTATTGGTCTTCCGTTTATGCGCACCGGAAAGACTCCCCTGGGGTGGATGTAGCGCCTGAAGTTTCTGTGGATGGACTTGATTAGGATGAGCCAGCGCATGCACTTGAGGCCACCGCTGGTGGAACCCGAGCAGCCTCCAATGAAAAAGAGCATAAAGAGCACACCCACCGCCAGGTTGGGCCATTTGGACCAATCGGTGAGCGCGTGGCCGGTGGTGCTTATGAGGCTCACCACGTGGAAGAAGCTCTGGAAGAGGGCCTGGTGGAGCGTGGTGAAGGTTCGGGAAAAGAACAAGGTGAGCCCCACCACCAGGGTACCCACCACTATGGTGCCGCTGAAGAAGAGCACCTCCGGGTTTAGGAGAAAGGCCCTAAAGTTTCCGGTGAGGGCTTGGTAGTGGAGGGAGAAGCTAATGCTTCCCAGGAACATAAATACTATAGCTACCGAGGGAATGTAGATTCCCGAGTAGTGTCCGAGGGAGTTGTTCCAGTTGGAAAAACCACCCGTTGAAAGAGTGGAGAAGGTTAGGCATATGGAGTCAAAGGAGTCTAGACCGCCTAGTAAATAGAGTATGAAGAGGACTAAAGTGAAACCCAAGTAGACCATCCAGAGGATCTTGGCTATCTCTTTGACCCTGGGTTTTAGCTTCTCCTTGGATACTCCGCTGGAGAGCTCGTTTTTTAAAAGGAGCTGACCGCCCACCCCCAGGAAGGGTAAAACAGCCACCATTAAAACGATGATTCCCATGCCGCCTAGGTACTGGGTGAAAGACCTCCAAAACAAGAGCCCCTTGGGAAGGACCGTCAAGTCGTTTATGTTGGTGGCCCCGGTGGAGGAGAGCCCGGAGAAGGACTCGAATACCGCCCCCCAAAAGTCCAAGTGTCCGGAAAAGAAGTAGGGAAATGATCCCAAAAGGCTCACCAGAAACCAAGAGATGGCCACCACCGCCAAACCGTCCCGGGAGCGCATGTCCTGGTGGCGGCTGGTGAAACCGAGTCCCACCAGGGCGCCTCCCACCAGAAGGGCTATGATTCCTGACTTTAGAAACCAGGTGAAGCTCTCGTCTTGGTAATAGGCGATGGGTATCAGGGGAATGAAATAGGTGAGCCCGGTGAAGAGCACCACCCAGCCGGCCACGTAGGCGATTAGAAAGGGGTTGGCCATTATTTTTCAGCCAGGGCCTTTTCCAGAAGGCCAATGGACTCGGAGCGGGACACCACGGCCAAGATATCCTTGGATTCCACCAAGGTGTCGCCCCTTGGTATTATCACCTGGTCGCCCCTTAAGAGTGCCGCCACAATAGCGTTGGGCGGGAACTTGGCCTCTTGGATATGCTTACCAGCTAATCTGGAGCCCTCCGGCACCTCCAGCTCAATAATCTCCGCCTCCTCGTTTTGCAAGGTGGAGACCGACACGATGAGCCCCTTCCGCACGTGCTTCAAGATAGCCGAAACCGCGGCCACCCTGGCCGATACCAAAGCCTCCAAGCCAATGGCCGAAACCAAGGGCACGTAGCTCACTCTATTGACTCTGGTGATAGTGTTCTTGGCTCCTAGCCTTCTGGCCAGTAAGCAGGAAATCATGTTCTTCTCGTCATCGGTCCCCAAGGCGATAAAGATGTCGCAGTCCTCTATGCCCTCATCCTCCAATATTGATTGGTCCGTCGCGTCCCCCTTGATGACTATGGTGCGCTTCAATGTTTCGCTCAAGAAATCACAGCGCTCCTGGTTAAGCTCGATTAGCTTCACCACCAGGTCCTTCTCCTCCAGGCGCTTACTTAAAAGGAGACCCACCTCGCCTCCCCCCATGATGAATATGAGCTTGGGGTCGGTGTACTCCAAGTTGAAGAAGTGGCTCAGATCCGGAAGATGGTCCGGGGTGGCCGCCAGATAGAGTAGATCCTTCCCCCTCAGAACCGAGTTCCCATTGGGAATGAGTAGCTCGTGGTGGCGGTAGATGGCGGCGATGAGCAGCTGGTTCTGTCCGTCCCGGGGGAGTGAGTCCGAAAGCTTCTTCCCCACTATGGGGTGGTGCCTATCCAGCCTCAAACCCACCAGCTTAAGCCTTCCGCCGGAGACGTCTATGACGTCACCGGCTCCAGGTATGGCCATGAAGTCCATGATGGTATCCACCACCAAGGCCGTGGGGTCGATTATGTGGTTTATGCCCAGGCCCTCCTGGATCTCCACCTCGGAGAGGCCCTGATAGACCTCGGACTCCCTCAACCTCGCGAGCCTCATGACCATGGGCGCCAAGAGCTGCACATAGCGGCAGGCCAGGATGTTTTCAGTGTCGCTACCCGTAACCGCCACGAATAGCGCTGATTCACGGATTCCCGCCTGAATCATCACCTCCGGGCGGTTGATGGGGCTAACTATAGTCTGCACGTCCAAGGTGTCGGCCACCGCGGCTATGCGGTCTGGGTCCTTGTCAATCAAGACCACGTCGATGCGTTCCTTGGAGAGCTTGTTGGAGATGTTGAAGCCCACCTCCCCTGCCCCGGCAACAATGACCTTCATAGCCTCTTAAATCCTTTTCGCGCCTCTTTTTGGCGCTTTCCTTCCAGAAGGTTTTCGATTTGGAAACATAAAAAACAAAATCCTACTAGAGCTAAATTAACCGTGAGTCCCCAGATAAGCCCTAGCGCAGCCTTATTTTAATGGAACCGCGCCTTTATTACAAAGAACTAAGAGCTCTAAGAGCTCAAGTTAACTAGCCTTAGGGCTAAGGCTATAGCATCGGATAACTAAATCAGCCCAAGGAGCCGCGACTTAGGGAGTTTAGGTAAATTCAAAGGTTCCAAGCTACGTCTATGGGGAAAAAAGCACAAAGAAAGGGCCCAAAGCTTTAGAGTCAGCCCGGGCCCTAAGTATATAAAGAAAAGGTAAATTTTAAGTGATGGGACTTCCGGAGGGTAGCTCCTTACTGGGGCAGAGGAGGGCCAGGGTGTCGTTTCCGGAGGCGCAGAGCACCATGCCCTGGGATTTAACGCCCATGAGCTTCACGGGGGCTAGGTTGGCCACCACCACTATGCTCTTCCCCACCAGATCCTCAATCTGGAAGTACTTCTTGATACCAGCCACTATGACCCGCTCCGAGTCCCCAATCTTCACGGTGAGCTTGATGAGCTTGTCGCTCTTGGGAAGGGGCTCGGCCCCTAGGATGATAGCCGTCCGCAGGTCCACTTTCTTGAAGTCGGCAATGGAGAGCTCCTTAACCGGGCCCTCGGCCTCCTTTTCCGGAGGGCTAAGCTCTTTGGCCTGCACAGGCTTGGGCGTGGGTATCTCCTTTTCGGCCCTCACGAAAAGGGCCTTTCCGGTTTCAATCTTTCTGCCGTGGGTGAGGGCCTCGGATATGTTTTTGGAGTTTAGCTCCATGTTATCCGGATTAAGATTGAGCCTCAGCCAGAGCTCCTGGGCCTTTTTGGGCATGACCGGGGATATGAGGGCCCCCAGGAGGGCGAGGCCCTTCACCAGCATGGCCATGACCTTCTCCAGTCTCGGCATTGTCTCTTGCGATCTAGACAAGACCCAAGGGGCCTCAGAGTCAATTAGCTTATTTAAATATCCCACGAAATCCCAGACCTTCTTCAAGGCCTCATTGGGTCTCATGTGGAGGAAGTTATCCTTGTAGTCCTCTATTAACTGCCCCAGCTGCCTCTCCCAGTCCGAGTCATGCGACAACTCGTTCATCACGTGGGGTGGAATCACCCCACCAATGTACTTGTTGAGCATGGTGATGGAGCGCTGCCAGAGGTTTCCGAAATCATTGGCCAGATCCGAGTTGTAGCGGTCGAATATCCTCTGGTAGGAAAACTCGCTATCTAGGCCAAAGCTCATCTCTCTGAGAAGAAAATACCTTAGGGCATCAGTTCCAAACTCCTCTCTAAGCGAGAAGATATCCACCACGTTACCCACACTCTTACTCATCTTGGACTCGTCCATCTGCCAATAGCCGTGGACGTTTAGATGCTTGTAGAGGGGCACTCCGGCGCTTTTGAGCATTGTGGGCCAGAATATGGCGTGGGGCTTCAAGATGTCCTTGGCCACGCAGTGCTCAGCCGCCCCCCAATACCTATGAAAGAGCTCCCCGTCGGGCCAACCTAGGCCGGTAATATAGTTTATGAGGGCGTCGAACCACACGTAGGTTACGTAGTTCTTGTCAAATGGTATGTCTATGCCCCAGTTGAGCCTAGTCTTGGGCCGGCTAATGCAAAGATCCTCCAAGGGCTCTGACAAAAAGGAGAGCACCTCGTTGCGGTAGCGCTCCGGGCGTATGAAGTCCGGGTTAGTCTTGATGTGATCTATCAACCAGTCCTGGTAGTTACTCATCTTGAAGAAGTAGTTCTTCTCAGCGATGTAGACCGGCTCGGTCTTGTGGTCCGGACAGAGTCCGTCCACAAGCTCCCGCTCGGCGTAGAAGCGCTCGCAGCCCACGCAGTAGAGCCCGCCGTACTCGCCAAAGTAGATGTCACCCCGGTTGTTCACCAGATCCAAAAACCTGGACACCACGTCCTTGTGACGGGTCTCGGTCGTGCGTATGAAATCATTGTAACGAATGTCGAACTTGGGCCAGGTGAACTTGAAGTGGGAGGATATATAGTCCACGTAATCCTGGGGACTAAGCCCCTCCTTGGCCGCGGCCAAGGCGATCTTGTCCCCGTGCTCGTCGGTGCCGGTGAGGAAATATGAGTCATCCCCAATTAGCCTGTGGAAGCGGGTCATGGTGTCGCAGACGATGGTGGTGTAGGCGTGGCCCAGGTGGGGCTTGGCGTTGACGTAATATATGGGAGTGGTTATGTAGTATGTCATCTGCGGCCTCAGTGGAAATCTAGCTGGAAATTAACTTAAAGGTCAAAAAAATGCAGGGTCTTGGAAAAAACCCTGACGCTTGAAAGAGATTTTTGGGAAAAAGATCCCTAAGGGAGATACTCAAGATAAACTCAGCAAATGTACAATAATAGAGCGCGAAAAGTCAATATACTCATGGCGATTGGCCGTGTTTGGACTCAAGCCTGGAAAGAGGGAAAAATTAATCTAAGGCAAAAGCTCTTTATTTTCCCAAAACAACAAATATAGCTTCATAGATAAAATATTATATAAATAAATCTCTAATATCTCTATTATAGATATTTACCTATACTTAATCTAACAAAATAAATCATTTTTTTTGCCTCCTAAATTATTATTGAAGCCTTTGGCCAATAAAAAACCCCCGTCTCCAGGGCGCAAGATAGCTTGGAGGGCCCTGGAATGCTGGGGCTCAAAGGAGAAAAAACCATATTGACTTGTGTGGTTTTTAAAGGATTCCGTTCAACAGCCTAAACCTCTTGGATGCTTTTTGCTCCTAAGAGGGGCCTAAATACCAATATTTTTGTCGGACTAAAGCCAAAAAGCAAAAAACTTTTCCTGGGACACTTAAAAATAAGTCAAATAACAAAAACCGGACTGGGCTCATCCTGGCTAGCGACAAAGATGTGAGGATTCCCATCGCTTTCTTTGATGGCGCCCAGGGCAGCGTTGTGGGCCAGCTCCGGGGTGTTGTTGTGCTGGGACAGATGGGCCAAGACGACGGTCTTAAGCTTGGGGTGGTTTATCTTGGCTAAGATCCCAGCGGCTTGGTAATTGGAGAGGTGTCCCCGGTCGCCGTGTATCCTCCTTTTGAGGAAAAGGGGGTATGTTCCGTACATGAGCATCTCACCGTCGTGGTTGAACTCCAATATCAAGGTATCCAGGTTCCGGAAGCTCTCCAAAAGCTCCTCGCTGGCGCAGCCCAGATCCGTGGCTATGCCTAGGGATTTGTTCTCCGCGCGGATGGTGTAGACCAAGGGATCCAAGGTGTCGTGGGAGGATTTGTGGGCCTGGATGAGGAGGGGGCCGTGGGTGACGGTGTCTTGGTGGGTTATGAAGCTGTGATCCAGGCGTTCCAGCTCACAGGAGAAATCCTCCCGGGAGACCTGTCCGGAGTACACCTTCAGACCCAGGTGGCGGGCTAGATCGCCCACCCCGTTTATATGGTCGCTGTGGTCGTGGGTGACAAAGATGGCCTTGAGGAGTTTCAGGTTCAACTTGGCCTCATGTACCCTTAGCTTAAACTGTTTGAGGGACAGTCCGTTGTCCACCACGCAGGCGGTCGCGCCGTGCTCAACCCAGATGGAGTTGGCTTGGCTGCCGCTGGCCAGCACGCAAACTTTCATAGATGTTTTTTAGTTAACCACTTCGTCTTAAATTAGGAGTAATAGCTTGATAATACGGTAA
>JAITJT010000105.1 GCA_031278795.1 Deltaproteobacteria bacterium
AATGTGGATGAGATTGCAGACTTAGACGGCATTAATCTTTCTTTCGGGATCTATGCGGCTTACAATTTTGATATGAAAGATAAAGCCAAAATTTTAAGTGCGACAGTGAACTCTACAAAACCAGAACGTATGTATCAATACCAGGGATCGATTTTTGCTCAGATTGGTAGCAAGGAAAATATACCTTGGTCCATGCGTCTTACCGGCGTCCTTAGAGGCCCTGTCTGGTACAACACAGAAGAAGGTCTCGTGATTCCAAAATATGAACCATATAGCACCTATATCCATCGCAAGAAACCTTTCTGGGTCGCTAATTATTATGGTGAAATTTCCTTCTCAAAGTCTTTCACAGTCTATGGAGGAGTTAACAACATATTTAATAAAAATTATCATCCTCTGTTCATAGCGATTGATGATGGAACACCATATCTAGCCACATCCAACGGCGGCACCGGAACCTCAAACCCTGGGAGGGAATGGTATCTTGGTGTGAAATTCAACTTCTAGTCATTTAACAATATTTTCTCTGTAAACCCTCAGCGTATTTCGACGCTGGGGGTTTAACCAAACAGTCGACTAACCCAAAGACTTACCATGCAAAAAGCTCTCTTGAAGTTGAAAGTAACGCTTATAATTTCAGCTATATTGTTTCTGGGATTTTCTTCACCAGCAAAGAGCGATGAGGGCTGGCCAAGGAGTGTTAAAGATGCTTTTGGTAGAGAGTGTGTATTAGATGCCCCGCCAAAAAGAATAGTAACTGTTTTTGCCTCCAACACTATGCTTATATATTCACTTGGACTCACAGATTTGATTGTGGGAATAGATGCCCTGACTTTTTTCCCGCCTGAAATAAACAAGGTTCCTAAGATTGGTGGTCGTCTTGGCATTTCTTTAGAACAGGTAGTTGCTAGAAAACCAGATCTCGTTCTCCTTACTCCCGCAAGGCAAGCCGCTCATACTTTACTTGCGCCTCTTACTAGCTTACACATCCCCAACATGGTTTTGACATCAAGGGACGTAAAAGAAATAGAAGATAATTTACGTAGAGTCGCCTATATAACTGGAACCGTGGAAAAAGGCGAGGAAGTCATCCAAGATATGGAAGATCGCTTGCTCAAGGTAAAGCTTGATCGTGAAGGCAAAAAGTGGCCCAGAGTAGTACTTATCACAGCTAAACTCTCTTCTGGACTTTTTCTTGTGTCTAGAAAAGGAGAGTACACAAGTTCCATTGTTGAATTAGCCGGGGGCATCTTGGCCCTCGATGAGCAAGATGAGCAACGCTCCGCTCTCAGGATCTCCCAAATATCCCCCGAGGCGCTTATCGCTTTAGATCCAGATATCATCATTGTCACAAGACGCCGAGATGAAGGCACGGAGCTCTATGACTATCTGCAAGAGCCATCCTTTTCCCAACTTAAGGCTCAAAAAGATGATCAAATTCATGTTGTGCCGAGCGCTGAATTTTTGATACCTGCCCCAACAGTCGTGGACGGAGTCGAGCGGTTGAGTGTTATATTTGACCGTTGGAATACATTACAATGAACAAAACAACATCCTTCGCCATTGTGCTCTTCGTACTTTTTTGCTCGTTCTTCCTTGCTCTGTGCGCGGGACATGTGTGGAACTCTCCAAGCGAGGTAGTATATTCCATAATCGGGAAGGGGCGTGAATCGGCCAACCTCATCTATCTCTGGCGTCTACCAAGAGTCATCACTGCTCTCCTTGTGGGCTTTCTCCTGGGGCTCTCTGGAGCTATTTTTCAGGGCATATTCAGAAATCCCCTAGCTGAACCTTGGCTAGTTGGTTCTTCTGGAGGCGCCGCGGTGGGTGCGACTTTGGCCTTGCTTCTTCCCTGGCCAGTCTCTCAGGAAATAGTTCTTCCATTATTCTCTTTTATAGGGGCCTTAGGCGCGGCGTTTCTGGTTTTAAGCCTGGCAAGGATATCTGGGAGCCTGGATACCTCCACCCTTCTTTTGGCGGGCATCGCCGTGAGCGCCATTTTGACCTCAGTGAGGTCGTTTTTGATGATGACCCTCTCCTCTGAGTCCATCAGCCTCCAGGTGGTCATGAGCTGGCTTATGGGAGCCATCCAAGCCCCAAGTGGGGCCTGGATGTGGAGTTTTTTGGGTCTTGCCGCCCTTTTATTTATCTTATCGCTCACCCTTGCTCGACCACTGGATCTTCTCGGTCTAGGGGAAAACATGGCTCTTGCCTACGGGCTCAACGTCAAAAGGTTTCTGGTATGGGGACTCATAATGGGAGCCGCCACCGCTGCCTTGGCGGTCTCGGTGGGCGGCCTTGTGGCCTTTGTGGGGCTGGCGGCTCCCCACATAGGGCGTTATTTCATAGGCACACGACACAAATACCTCATTCCATTTTCCGCTCTCGCTGGGGCGGTATTGGTCACACTCGCTGATATCCTTTCCCGTAGCTTGCTTCCACCCGGGGAGATTCCCCTTGGACTTATCACGGCAATTTGTGGAGGCCCCTTCTTTCTCTTTCTGCTTGCGAGGAAATCTAGATAACAATGCTTATACATTTACAAAATATAGTTGTTCAAAAAGATCGCAAAACAATAATAAGCGTGCCAGAGCTTTCCTTGGGGCCAACCGGTATGATTGCCGTAGTTGGTCCAAATGGAGCCGGAAAAAGTACTTTTTTAAAAGTTTTGGGAGGTGTGGAGAAGAGTTTGGGTGGGAGCGCCGCTTTTGAGCAAGGCGATCTCTTAAAGCTCTCAGGAAGGGATAGGGCGCGCCTCACCGGATTTGTTCCCCAATATTTCACCCCCCACTGGAACCAGAAGGTGAGCGAGCTCCTAGAGTTGTCTGAGGAAAAATCCGGGGCTCTCCATGATCTCTTTCAGACCTCTGTTGAGGAATTCAATCTCACAAAATTGATTTCTCGGCATTGGGAGCACCTATCTGGCGGAGAAAGAGCAAGGGTACTCCTGGCCATGGCTCTCGGCGGAAAGCCGCCCCTCATCATTGCCGACGAACCAGGCGCCGCTATGGACGTTAAACACAATTTGCAGATGCTCTCATCTTTCCAAAAAAGAAGCTCAGAGGCTCTAATACTTGTCGCAATACATGATTTAAATTTTGCCCTAAGGTTTTTCTCTCGGATACTTGTTTTAAATGAGGGAGCGATTGTTTTTGATGGAAAACCCGCCACTCTTGTCCAGGAACAGGTCTTAGACCAAGTTTTCGGGATCAAATTTATGACAGTGAACATCACAGGCGGATTTTTATTGTTCCCAGAACAAATAAGTAAAACTAGCGACTAGCTTACAATAATTAGTCTTTATCTGAAAAATTATAATACGGTACCTGAATTTAATATTCACATAGTATTACTTTTAAGTTTTGATTATTTTGATTTCCAAAATGATTTATAATCAATCGCAATAAATTTACGTTATTACACAAAAAAAAGTTTACCTTTTTCAAGAGACATATGTTTTTCTAAAGTTTTATATTTCTTATGATCGGTTAATAAAATGTTCCAATTTTTTTCTCTAACGTTACTTTATTAAGTTTTTTTAACATATAACTTAACTTATCCAACGAATAATTCGATGCAAATCATATCTTTTTTAACTGTTATCTTTTATTAAATTCTGACAAAGCCCATGATACACATGCATTTTCTATATAATTTGAACATTTTTTAATTAATTCTTAGGAAATCAACTGTAAACTTTCCTTTTCTTTTTAGAAATTTCCACTTCTTTCTCCTTTCTAGGAACACCCGGCGCCTTCCAACTTAGCTTCCTTCCTTAGAAATAATCACCCTAAAATTTTAGTTGCTTTTGAGATACCCTTTATCTATAATTTTGGTAAGGAGGCACGCTTATGTCTAAACCAATAATGTTTACCGAGGAAGAGTTGGA
>JAITJT010000167.1 GCA_031278795.1 Deltaproteobacteria bacterium
ACCAAGCTGTTCAGAACATTGCTAACCTCTGGCTCGTCTAAATCGCCTCTTATGTATAGGGAAAAGTGGCGATTTATGTTTCTGGGATCATTGAGCACAAAGCAGAGGCCTATTTGGTCGCCGGATTTGTAGTCGAAGCTGTAGACGTCCACGGATTTGGCCTTGGAGACCTCTCCGCCCCCTTCCTTTGCTGAATAGGCATTGGCCAAGTCTCTGAGGCTCTTGCCTTGGTTCTCGGATAGGTACATCTCCATGGTGGTTCTGTTGTTTTTCGAGGAGATGATGAGGGTGTCCGGGCCTTCCCTCAGTATGTTCCAGGCCGCGGGCACGTCCACCTGGAAGCGGCCCAGATCCCGCAAGCGGGTGGGAGGCTTCTTTACCACTGGGGGCTGGGGAAGGCCCGCGATTAGGGGGTTCACGCCACAATCGCGCAAGAAATCCACAATGACCGAGGACGTCTGGGCCAGGCTGGTGGTGGCCTTTCCCTCATCTGGAGAAGAGCTTATCTTTTCAAAATTCATGCCCACCACCTCACCGGAGTGGTTCAAGAGCGGGCCACCGAAGAGTCCCCGGTCCAGATTGGCCCCGTGGTTGATGAGGGGTTTTTTCTCAGCTTGGCTTCCTTTGAAGGTTCCGGCCATGAAGATGGAGCTGATGGTGCCGGTGTTACTTATCACCTGGGGTATTTTCTTGCAGCTTAGGGTCTTGAAGCAGCCGTAGGGGTCTTTCGTGGTGGCGTAGGTCTGGGTGTAGCCCCAGGCGAATACCCGGTAGAGCCTGGTGTTGTCCAGATTGAAGACCAGGGGTTTAAGATCCAGATCATTAGGACTCTTAAAACTCAAAAGACCCAAGTCCACTATGAAGATATCCTCACCTTTGAGTAACTCTATCCTTTCCACATTGGCATCAGTTGGGGCTAGCTTATCGTTGGCGATTATTACGCGTCCACGGTCACCTTCTGGAAGCTTCGAAAGTAGCTGACCGCTAGTCATGACGTAGCCCGGGGCCACCACGAAACCTGAGCCCTGGTGGAGTTGATTCTTGCTCTCGTTAATAACTATCACTAGAACCATGGAGGGTTTGAGGAGCTCGCGCTCTTCGCGGGAGATTTCATTGTAGCTGAAGTTCTCCGGAATCGCGGTCTCTGTCTGGGCGAGGGAAGGGTTCGCGAGAGTTAAGATATATATGAAATATAGGGCTAGAAATAGTTTTTTCATGGAAAAAATGGAGAGTGGAGGCTTTGGAACATTTAGCTTTGATGATTTTTAGATTTCTAGATACGCAAATATTTGTCTTCTATCAATATGCATCTTAGAAGAGCAAAGATTATAGGGCACAAACGGGCGCCACTTCAAGAGAAATCCCTAAGATCAAGATTTTATCTTGGAGTTAAGAGATAGCTATCAAAGAATAGATGGATATTTAAGGCAGTTATAAGGATAGAGAGACTATTTGAGGCCCAAGACGGTTATACCGTCCCAGTTGGAGTCGGGCGGGAAGGCCAGGAGTTCCCGGCAGCGGGCCATGAAGACCTGGGAGGGGATGTCTCCTGGCTCGGCCTGGAGCGCCCTTTCAAAGCGGGCCAGGGCTCCGGCGAAGTCCTTTTGCCAATAGTGGCGCAGGGCGCGCTCGAAGAAATTGATCATCTCCATCTTGTTGTCGTCCATCTCGTCCTTTTTTCCCAAGATCTCGAAGATGGTTATGCTCTTTCTCCTTCCCACGACCACCACTCGATCCAGCTGCCTCATGGCGATGACCGAGCCAGCGGCATTGGCCGTGGCCTCGCTCGCTATTATGGTGGTTCTGAAGAGCTTGTTGACCGAGACGAGTCTCGAGGCCAGGTTCACCACGTCCCCCATGACCGTGTAGGCCATGTGTTTCTTGCCGCCAATGTTACCAGCTATCACCTGTCCGGTGTTGAGCCCCATGAGGGCGTTGAGGCTGGGCCTACCCAGGGCCTTGAGCTCGGCGTTTAATTCATCCATGAGCTGCTTCTGGGCCAATGCCGAGAGGCAGGCCGATACCGCGTGGTTGGCCTGGGGGAGGGGCGCCCCCCAGACGGCCATGATGGAGTCTCCCACGTATTTGTCTATGAAGCCGTCGTAGCGCTCTATGCCCGTGGTCATAGCGTCATAGCAGAGGTTCACCAGCTCCACCATGTCCTCGGTCTTCATGTTCTCGGAAAGTGAGGTGAATCCCTCCAGATCCGCGAAAAAGACCGTGCAGACCCTCTTCTCTCCCTGCTGCTTAAGAAGTTCCGGATTATGGATTATCCTCCCGGTCAAGGCGGGATCCAGATAGAGATCCAGAGCCTGGGTCTTGGCCATGGTAACCCGCCTGCGGTAGAGGTTGCGCATGATGGCGTAGGTTAATTGGGCGAGGATTATGACAAAGATGCCCGGGACCGCCGGAAGCAGTATATAGCGGTTGAAGGCCGCCACCACCGCCGCTATGTAGACAAAGAGCATAAGGACTGGATATATGTAGAGCCAGGGGCTGAAGTTGGGGCCCAGCACCAAAAGCGGCAGGAAAATAACAAATATCAGCCCCACAAAGAAAGAAAAGAGTATGAGCGGCCTGGGCGTGGTCATGAGCCTCTGCTTGATTAGGGTGTTGATGGCGTAGGCCTGTATCTCCACGGCCGGGCTCTGGATCCAGTCACCCTCGCCGTAGGCCGAGAGCGGGGTGGGGTAGACGTCCAGGTTCAAAGATGAGGTGTCCCCAATGAGCACCAGGCTTCTGACGAAATACTTCTTGAAAAACTCCATGTTACCGTCCATGGCCTGGAGGTAGATGTAGTTGAAGCTGAAGTGGAGGAAGGAGTCGCGGTAGTCGATGTAGAACTTCTTGTTGGGCGGAAGCGGCGTGTCCTGGCGGAGGCTGTGCGCCGCTATGTAGGAAAACGAGGTGTAGTTGGAGGAGTAGGCGTTGGGCCAGTAGATATCAGACTCGCGCACCTTGAAGTCGCGATCTCTAGGTAGGTTCATGAAGCCTAGGGTCTCATGCCCCATTATCTCTATGTAGCGGGGAGAGGGCAGGACCGGAAGACCTGCCAGCCAGCGGAAGCCGTAAATAACCGCCACTCCCTCCCGTTTGGCCTTGGAGAAGGCGTTCCACCAGTCCAGCTCCTCCTTGGCCGAGTAGAGCCTTCCGGAGGATGTGGGAAGAGGCCTGTGGATGGCCACGGCCTTAACCCCGGCGTCGGTTAGGGCCTCCAGTATCTCGGCATAGACCCCTGGGGAGAATATCTCGGCCATGGAGCCCTGGGGCATGGCATGGGTGGCGTCATCGATGGTGATGAGCACAATCCTATCCTCCAGGCTGTCACCTAGGGTCTTCTTCCGGTGGCGCATGAGGTAGTCGTAGACGGTGGAGGATAGGGGCAGATCGGTTTCCGGGTAGGATAGGAGGGAGGCGATGGCGGCTAAGATGAGCGTCAGGGGGAGCAAGAACTTGAAACTCGAAAAGGACGTCTTCTCGCTTATGTTCGACAAGGTCTCCAACATCGAGAGCCCCTCCTAGCGCGCCGAAGAAAAAAATAGGGAAAGTTTAAGCCGAGAGGATGCGAAAAAAAATCAATTTTTGAAAACAAGCCAGATAGCGATAATCAAAACCTTGAGAAAAATATTTTGCTTTTTATGATTGTGTTTTTGCCCGGTCGAGCAATTTCGTAAAAATAGTAGCATATTATCGCTGTTTTAGAAAGTGAGGGGAGCGTTTTTCAAGCTATTTCTATATTTTTATAGATAAACGCCTTGGTTTAAATTTGGAAAGCGCTTATCCTGTAAGGAGATCTGGGGCTTTAATTAAATGTATTCGAAAAATGGAATTGCGCGGGAAAATTTAGGGGAAGGGAGATATTTGTAAGGCACGACCTATGATATAGAATGCAATTATCTAAATAATTAATTAACAATGCTTACAAGCTATAATTTAGCCTATAAGTTCTTAATATGCAGTTTAATACTGATTTAGTATATGTTATTTATTAACTTATATCCAATGTTTCTCTGATAAATTCAAAATGTTTTGTGGGGATAAGGCTTTTTTAGCTTTTTTCAGCGTCTTTTTTTGATTCTTATTTTTAAAGTCTAGGGAAAAGTTCCAGGTGATAGAGCTGTTCTAAGCTTGAGGGGGAGC
>JAITJT010000181.1 GCA_031278795.1 Deltaproteobacteria bacterium
TCTGGGTGGGGCTAAGAGGGCTTCCGCAGTTGGCGCAAAACTTGGTTCCATCTGGGTTATTGCTCCCGCAGGCTGGGCAAATGGCCATGTCTACCTCTGGAATAGGTCGTGTTTTAGAGAACTATTTGGGTTATTGAAGCGAATCCCAGCTAGATTATAGCACAATGCCTCTCTGCCATGGATTATAGTCGTTTAGCGATACTTAACGGCATTTGTTATAATTAAGGTCATACTCTACTTGTATCTTTTTGACTCTTATATAATTTAGCGCTAAATTAAATTATCTTTTTAACTCTTATAATTTCTACTTTAGCTCTCAAAATTTCTACTTTAGTTTTGGCTCCGCTATTAGCTTGTCACTCACTTTGAACGCAGGAATGAGAAAATTCTTTTCTAGCTCACAAGGGAAATCTCCTATGTTGTGAAAGACTAAATAATCCATAATTTTAATCACTTATTGACCACTTGCGGCTTTTGAGCTTTAATGATTGGGTAAGTCCAAAATATCTTCCCGACAAAGAGAATCCAAGTATGATTAAAAAAATCAGCCCTAATTTTATAATAATCATTTTTCTAGTCCTCTGTGCCCTGGGGCTCTCACTTCCGGCGCTGGCCCAGGCGCCTAGTGCCCAGGCGCCTGCCCAGGGCGCTAGCGACGGCGCGGCGCCCAGTGGGGCGAGCTCGACTCCTAGTGATGCTGGAGCTGAGGGAGGCGAGGCGGCTGAGCCACTTGCAGACCCGGAGCCCGTGCCCCCCAAGCAGGCGGCTGGCCCGGATGAGAGCGCCGTGAATCTCCTCATGAGGGAGAGGGCCAACGATCTTTTGGGTCTGGCGGATGACGCCAACAAGATGCTGGAAGAGGCCAGAACCCTCTCTCCTGGTTATAACCAGAGCCTCCAGCAGACCGACACCTCGCTTGGGAATTTCTTAAGGCTCTATCAGATCTCCAAGGGCCATCCCATGGAGCAGGATGACATCTTGCGGCAGCTCACGGGTCTTAAGACTCAGCTGGTGAGGAACATGGCGCCTCTGGAGGACATTTCCTCCACCCTCACCCAGAGGCAGGCGGAATTAGCATCCATGCAGGCGACAGCCAAGGACCAGCCGCCTGATTCCACGGACCCGCAGGTGGAGGCCTACAACAACAATCTGTCCCTGGCATCTAGCCACCTCTCCCAGGTGGCGGTGGGGATAGAGTCGCTCATGGGGCCGGGTAAGACGCTCTTGAAGCGCCTGGATGATTCCATCACCAAGATCCAGACGGATCTGCCGCAGACCTGGAAGGACTATTACTTCACCGAGAGCAGGGTATTTTCTTCCAAGTTCCCCTCCGTGGAGACCGGAAGCGACTCGGTGTTCAAGTGGTTTTCCCAGCTGAAAAACAGATCTCTTTTCATCTACCCCCATAGTGGAGCTGACTGGGTTCAGAGCTTGATTAGCTTTTTCCTCACGGTGGCTATTTTGGGCTTTATCGGCTGGTTCATCTACCGGGCCTCCCACAAGCTACCCCAAAACTGGGAGTACTCCATCCAACAGATTATCAAGGGACCCTGGCGCTGGCTCACCTTGGGTCTGGGCTTGGTGAACGCCTCCAACACCAGTTTAGGAGGCACCTATATAATCTTCGCCTATCCAGGGATACTTCTACTCATCTGGGGCCTGGCGGATTTGAGCTGGAAGCTGCGCGTGGCGGCCAAGCCCTCACTTTCAGGAAACATCTCTCCCTTGCGCCGCTTTTTTGTTCCGGCCGCCTTGGGGGTCACCCTCCTCTACGCGGACATCCCGGCAGGTGTCACCTCGGTTCTGTGGTTCATCATCATGGTCATCTTTCTCTTGAAACTGAGGGCCATCAGGCGGAAGAACAAAGAGAGCGCCCAGATGGAACATGCCTTTCTCCTGGAGCGCTTCGCCTTGGGCTCGGCTGTCTACTTTGCCATAATCTCACTTATTTTCGCGGTTATTGGCTACCCCAGGCTAGCTATCCTGGTCTTCATGCTGCTCTTTGCCCTAGTTAACATATTAATCTTGGGAAACGCCCTCATGCATCTGGGGAACATACTGTGCCAGTATGTTTTCAATGAGGAGACGGATCCTATAAAATTCGCCATTTTGAGCGCCGTTGTGGTGCCGGCCGCCTATTTGATAGCCCTCTTCTCGGCCCTCCCCTGGCTCAAGGCCGTCCCGGGCTCTTACTTCCTCATCCAGAACTATCTCCACAAGGGCTACAACATAGGGGCAGCCTCCTTCGATTTGACCAAGATTCTCTTTATAGTGGCCCTCTTCTTCCTCTTCCGCTCGCTTAAGAACCTGGGCACCACCTCCCTTAAGCTGCTTC
The DNA here is from genome assembly GCA_031278795.1 of Deltaproteobacteria bacterium. The sequence goes on from JAITJT010000181.1 coordinate 2,336, forward strand.
CGGAGAAGCTACCCCTGGAGGCCGGGGTCATCCCTCCCCTCCAGATGCTACTCACCTATTTCATCTGGATAGTCTTCGCGCTCATAGCCCTCATGCTCCTTGGTGTCAACTTCACCTCCTTTGCGGTAATCGCCGGCGGCTTGAGCGTGGGCATTGGTTTTGGTCTCCAGAACATCTTCAGTAACCTGGTTTCCGGCATAATGCTCATCTTCGGCCGCACTATCCTGGTGGGGGACTACATAGAGGTGGGGGGCATAGCCGGAACCGTGCGCTCGGTTTCCATCCGCTGCACTGTGGTGGAGACCTCCTCCAACGCCGCGGTCTTCGTCCCTAACTCCAACATAATGAGCAACCAGTTCATCAACTGGACCAGGAACGGCAGGCAAGTAAGGAAGAACATCACCATGAACGTCCAGGCCAGCTCAGACACCGCCACCGTCCGCGAGCTGCTCCTAGAGTCCGCCAAAGGAGACTCGCGTATTGCAGCGGATCCGGCTCCCTCGGCTGTACTAAACGACTTTGTGGAAAACTTCCTCCAGTTCCAGCTCTACGTGACCGTTATAGACATAGACATGGCGCCCAGCGTGCTTTCCGACCTCAGGCTCAAGGTGGAGGCCCTCTTCAGGCAAAACGGTATCAAGCTCACCAGCCCGCCCATGGGGGTTAACTTGAACCCGGGTCAGCCACAGAGCGCGCCTGGGAGCCAGGAGCCGGCCCCAGCCACTCTCCTGGAGAAACCTAAGGACAAGCCCGAGTAGTTTTTTCCTCGTCTCATTTAATATCTAGCCCCTTTGGCCCCTCTCTCCACCAATACCCCGCACCCGGGGTAACTGAGAGTAGCGGGCCCGGGGGCTTTTTTTCGACCCTCTCTATAATCTTTCCAGATCCTTCTATCTCCTTCCATACAGCTTGGCAAACATCTCATAATCTTCATTGTCCTTAGCCAAAGCTAAAGCCAAAGCCAAAGCTAAAGCCAGAGCTAAAGCCAAAGCTAAAGCCAAAGCTAAAGCTAAAGCTAAAGCCAATACAAAGAGACGCAAAATATGATTATATCTGGGAAAATCTGCAAGTATCTGGAGATATTTGATGGCTTGAAACTAAGCTAGAGCACGCAGGCGGCCTAAGGCATTGGGTACTTTAGGGGCTAGCGCATTTTAGGCGGCTTTGTACTTTAGGCTACATAAAAAGAAAGAAGACTTCAAAAAAATATTTGTGGATAACGGTGAAAAGCGCAAAGTTTTTGTGAAAAAGATTTAAAAAAAGAAAAATAATTGCACATAGTTTAGAGAAAACAGTGAAAAAATGGAGGCGCTTAATTTAAGGAGAGCTCGCCAATAAGCCGCTATTTAAGGCTTATGCAAACAGAAAAAAATTTTTGGGAACTTTTTAGAATAGTTGGGGAATCTTTGGAAAAAATGAACAGAAACGAATAAAAATTGAATGTTTTTGAAAAATTCCTTACCGCAAAATCCTTACAGGTTAAAGACATTTACCTGGAAAAGAAAATGAATTTAAAAATTTTATTTTGAAAAAATTGCTTTACAAATCCTTAAACTTGCGATATCATCTTATTTAGCTTTGATTGCGGATATAAGTTTTCGTGAAAATCGGCTAAATCGTGATAAATTATAGTATTTTGCTTTAAATCTTTCTAATGTAACTCTAGCTTTATTTTTAAATCCGTCATTTTTTCGTTTTCCCAGGCCGCATTACTTTAGCTCTCCGTGGCGGCTTCTCCCAAAGGTAAAATTTATGATGCTACTGTCGGACGCGATAGACACCTTTCTAAAGGACAAGAAAAACAGCGAGGGATCCGACGTATACCACTCCTATGTCAACTCCCTTGGGTCCTTTCAAAAGTTTATCGAGGTTAACGTGGACCTAGAAGAGATAGACTCATATGACATCGCGTGCTACCTGGACAATCACTTCCAGGACGGCATGGATCTCGACATGGCTGTCCTTGAGCTCCACTGCATCCAGGATTTCATGAACTGGGCCTGCGACGCGGCCTCCATTGACAAGGTTTTCGGCATGATGACCATGAAGGAGCGCAACTCCAAGCACCCCTTTTTCTCGCTCTTGAACCACGTGCTGGAGCTCAAGGAGATCACGCAGAACTTCATGTACTGGGCCATTTTTGTCTGGGCCACCAAGAAGACGGACAAGGCCATAGAGGATGTCTTTTCCGAAAAGAACCTCCTCAAAAATAGAACTTACACCTTCATCGCCCTGGTGGGCGACGACAGCGCCGGGAATAGCGATCTTCTTAGCATGGACAACTATTGCTACTATGGCGGCCCGGTCTCCGGGGTGGTCACCATCACCAACCAGGCGGGGAGCGCCGAGAGCCTGAGCCTGGAGGACATCATCAAACTGTTCAGGAAGTACCTGGACAGCCAGGAGACCGTGGCGGAGATCAACAGGAAGCTCCAGAACAAGAAGGCGTCCAAGTTCGTGCCCTCAAACCTGAAGAAGCGGAAGGGCGCCAAGCCCCCCACCGACAGCGCTGGTAAAAGTTTCTACATGGCCCCAACCGAGGCCCAGAGCGCCGCGGCGATTGCTCCGGTCACGGAAAAAGGCGCTAAAGGTAAGGCCAAGACCAAAACCAAAACCAAAACCAAGACAACGTCCGAGCCCAAAGCCAAGGCCAAGTCCGGATCCAAAGCCAAGCCCAAGCCCATGTCCAAAAACAATTCCGGAAGCGTGAAAGGTGCGGCATCCAAGGGCAAAAATTCACCAAAGAAGGTGGCCAAGGAAAAGACGGACAAAAACCCGCCGGAAAAAGAGTCCAAATAGAGACGCGGCCCTTTTGGTGCCCTATCTCTTTTTGCGAGGCACCCTCCCCTTTTGGCGTCTTAGGGATACCAAACAAGCCTAAAAAGAAAGCTCTCCTTTTTGAACCTCTACATTCCTCGCCCTTTTCTAATATTACCTGAAAATTTTTCTGATTTTTTCAGAGCGCCCTTACTGCGCCTTAACTCTACCCTAGATGCCCTAAATATTCCTTACTCTGTCTACTGATTTTTCAGAGTAAAGATAGATCTCTCAACATATTCTGTTCAAGGACGCGATTCTTTCGTCTTTGTGATTAATTGAAAACGGTTTTTTTATGAAAGTAAAAGATTATCTAAACGAGTACATCCACGAGAGCCGGGGCAGGCTCTCGCAGGCCTCCATAGAGCGCTACCAGAGGTCCTATAAAGCTCTAAACCGCTTCTTGGGCGATTTTGAGTTGAAGGACCTTAGCTCGAGGGTGTTGACCAAGTTTGCTTGCCAGCGCCTGGAGGATGGGCTTAAGCCCGAAAGCGTCAACATTGACCTCAGGCACATCAAGGCGGCCCTCAAACGGGCGGAGCGCTGGGAGCTCATAGACAAGCCCGTCTTCATTGAGATGGTGAAGACCCCCAAGCGCATCCCCAGGCACCTGAGCGAGTCTGAGTTCCGGAGCATAATTGAGGCCGAGAGCTACCCCAAGTTCAGAAGGCTCTGGATTTTTCTCCTATGGACAGCTGTGAGGAGAAACGAGGCCTTGAACCTCACTTGGGAGAGGGTCTTTTACGGGGACAATCCCCACATAAGGGTGGTGGGAAAGGGGGACGTGGAGCGAGTGGTGCCTTTACTTCCTCCGGCCATCAAGGCTTTGGGAAAGCACAGGAGGACGGGCCTGGTGTTCCACTTCAAGAATCCCACCCAGGTGACCAAGCACTTCAAGGTGACCGCCCAGAAGGCGGGCCTAGGCGAGCACCGGCTCCATGATCTGAGGCACACTGGCATTACCAGGATGGTAGGCCAGGGGCTTCCCCTCAAGCTCGTCCAGGAGTTCGCCGGGCACGCCACCATCCTCACCACCATGAACTACGCCAAGATCTTCTCCGGGGACAGCTACAAGACCCTCATGAAGGCCTTTGGGTTCAAGGATGGGGCTGTGAAGCCCGGGAAATAGGCACAATATCTCTGATTTATCTAGGTTTTTGGGGGATTTTAGGGCTATTTGTCCCAAAAGGGGGGCAAATATATCTCTTTGGGGGGCGGGGGGAGCTCCTCGGCCTTTGGGGCGGGCTTGGGTGCCATGCTAGCTACGGCCGGGCCCTTCCCCTTCCCCTCCAGGATGAGGCTGTCGAGGTCCTCTTCCAGGTCTTTGGGTATCCGGGGCACGGGGAGGTCCGGGACATCCTCTGAGGCTACCTCCGGGTGCTCGGAGATGGTACCGCCAAAGTACTCCAAGAGCTCCTTTAAGCCCATGTGGTTGTAACCCTGGCAGATGGCCCCGCAGCGCCATACCTGCTTTTTGTATATCTCGAAGAGGAGAACCGCCCTCTCCTCTTGGAAAAAGGAGCCGTCAAAGTTGAAGGATAACTTGTTCTCGCCGTTTACGTTTTTCATTATAAGGGAACTGGGGCCAAGATCTTTGAAGCTTTGGTAACCGTCCACGGTCAAGGTGAAAAGGAGTCTGGGTAGGAAATAGGGGATCTTTTGTAGATCGCAGAGGAATATGGCCTCAGTTGAGGTGAGCTTTAGTATTTTCAAGGCGTTTAAGGGCGCTGTTCTGTGGTTGTAGAAGACAAAGTAGCTGTCGTTGGAGAGTATGCCGAACTCATCCAGGCCGAAGCAGCAAATATCCACCTCGCTTGGGTGGGGCCAGGTGAGCTTGATGGCGATAAAAAATGTGTGATCCTGTTTTGGGTCAGTATCAAGATTTATCTTAGTTTTCTGTCCCCTAACGAGTTTCAGCATGTCTCTTACCTTGGAAATATTTAAATGGTTAGCGCTGGTTATATTAGCATGGGCTAAAAAAGGACGCGTAAGGACCCTAAGGGGGTGGTGCGGCCCTCAAAAGGCGTACTTATGGGAATTTCACCCTAGTCCAAAAGATTCGAAAAGCTAATACGTCCTAAGCCAATTTAGAAGGATAATCAAATACACTCTCATTGTCAAGAGAAAGCGGGCCTTCTAAGGGCGTTTACACCAAGGGCACTGTTAACATATATTTGACATCAAAAATTGGCGCAAGAACAGTAGAAAAATATTAGGAATAGCTAATAAGTACATAGGTTTTTAACTCAGGGGCTTGGAACTTAGGGGACTTATATTAGATCGCGCTAGTGACTAGCTTGTTAGCGCTGTATATAATGAAACTTACTAATCACTCTCACGCGTCTTTGGAGGAATGGTTTTTAAAAATTTAAAAGCCAATACCGCCCCCGTATATTCGTCATAGCTAGTAAGGAGTAGCGCTGGAATTTACAATAAGTGGCTTTGTTCCCTCAATTGGAATCATGGAAAACATCCCATAAATGAAAACTCCGCGATAAAACTCACAGCGCTCATCAACTACGCGGAGTCTCTAAACTATCTAAAAAATTTCACGTTTTTATTGAGTCCCGGGCGTAAAGAGCTCTTCCTCCCCTCTCCCACCCGCGAAAGCCCCCTCTCCAGGCTATTTATCCAATTTTATCAACATAATGTTAAAAATAAAAAGAAACATATGCATATTGTATAGCGCTCCCTCCACCACTCGCGAGCGCTCCCTCCATCACTTGCGAGCTCCCCCACCTCCACAAGAATA
>JAITJT010000283.1 GCA_031278795.1 Deltaproteobacteria bacterium
CTGTGGTATCGGGGCCTGTCACTTCCCAGAATCTACGCCGAGAATCTTGATTTAGGGCTCATTCTCCAAGAAGATCTAGGCGACTTGAGGCTAGATGCCCTCTTTTATGAAAAAGGCCAGGACCCAGGGCTCATGAACACCTACAGAAGGATTATCCAAAACCTGGCGAGCCTCCACCAGGAAGGAACTCAAGTTATCCAAGACCTTAAAAGCCAGCACCCTGAGCCCTATGACAGAACCTTCGCCTTTACTGAGGAGTTCCAGTATTTTTTGAAGGGCTTAAAGCTCCTAAATATTTCCCATGAGATTAGCCCGGACGCGCTAAAAGAGGGGGAAAACCTAACAAGTGACGCCACAGGCGTCAAAAGTCTCCACGGCTTCATCCACCGGGACCTCCAGAGCAGAAACATCATGCTCAAAGACAGTGAGCCTTATTTCATTGACTGGCAAGGGGGTAGGGAAGGGCCAGTGAGCTACGACCTGGCATCCTTACTCTACGACCCCTACGTTACCCTAGATGAAAGTTTTAGATCTGTTCTAATGGAGCTCTATCATCAAATAAGAGGAAGCGAGCTTAATTTAAGTTTAGATGCCTTTAGGCTAGAAGTAAGAAGAATCGCTATCCTTCGCCTCATGCAGGCCTTTGGGGCCTACGCCAAGCTGAGTGTACTCTGCGGAAAAGCCGAGAAGTTCCAGGGCTATTTAGCCCCGGCCTTGGAGAGGATTAAGTTTTTGCTCTCTAGCTATTTTTCCAAGGATTACCCGGCGCTTGCGGCCTTTCTTTCTAGCCTCCCAATAGGTATCTCCCTTCCATGAGCCGCTTGATCGCCATAGTGGGCCGCCCCAACGTGGGAAAGTCCTCACTTTTCAATAGGCTCATAAAGCGCCCCTTGGCCCTGGTGGACGACCTACCAGGTGTGACCAGGGACCGCAATTACCAGATCTGGACTTACGAGGATAGGGAGGCGGTTTTAATCGACACCGGAGGCTTTGATTTCCATAGGGAGGATGTCCTGGCCACCTCGGTCACCAACCAGGTTATGGACGCCTTGGAGGAGTGCGACCTGGCTGTCATGGTGGTGGACGGGGTGCTGGGTTATCACCCGGAGGACCTAGACATCGCCAAGCTCATCAGGAAGAAGGGGATTCCCTCCATAGTGGCTGTCAACAAGATTGATTCCCCGGAGAAAGAGCATAATATCCACGAGTTCCAGCGTCTGGGCTTAGAGCCCATCTATGCGGTATCAGCTGCCCACGGTTTCGGAGTTAAGTCGCTCTCTGACGCCTTATATAGCCATATGGAGCCCATGAAGTCATCAAGCGCCAAAGGCCGCCCCAGGCTCTCGGTCATAGGGAGACCCAACTCGGGTAAATCATCTCTAATAAACCGCCTCATAGGCAGCCGCCGCCTGGTGGTGGACGACACCCCGGGCACCACCCGGGACTCGGTGGACGTGGATATCCAGGTAAAGGGCCGGGACTACACCCTGGTGGACACAGCGGGCGTGCGCCGCAAGGGCCGGGTGAGCGAGAGGCTGGAGAGGATATCGGTCCTAAGGGCCTTAAGGAGCATAGAGGACTCGGACATGTCGCTACTTTTGGTGGACTCTGAAAGGGGCCTCTCGGACCAAGACGCCCACATAGCTGGCTACGCCTTTGAGATGGGAAAGCCGCTAATCATTCTCCTCAATAAAATAGACCTAATAAGTGACCACAAGGCCCTCAAAAAAGACTTCCAGCGGGAAAGGGACTTAAAGATGTCCTATCTCGCCCATTCCCCCAGCTTTTTAATATCAGCCAAGACCGGCAAGGGACTCTCCCCGGTATTCCCCATGGTCGACAAAATAATGGCCCAATACACCTTCAAGGCCACCACCGCCCAGGTGAACAAGGCCCTAGAGGAGGCCACCCTCAAGCACAGCCCGCCCCAGGCGGGAAAGGTGCGCCTCAAGTTCTACTACGCCACCCAGGTCTCCACTGAGCCGCCCAGCTTCGTGCTCTTCGCCAACCGCCCCAAGAGCGTGCACTTCTCCTACCAGAGATTCCTCAAAAACAGCTTCAAAAAGGCCTTCGGTCTGGATCTGGTGCCCGTGCGCCTCTTCATCCGGGCCCGCCACGAGGACAGGCACAAAAAATAGGTACCATATGCCCAAGCTCTCTATCTTCCCAATCCCTAATTTAGCTCTTAACTTAACTATTAGCCTAGTTGTTAGCTTGGCTCTTCTCTTAACTAGCCTAAGCCATCCAGCTTACGCCCAGAGCCCCTCCCCCCCAAAGGGGGGAGGGGGAGAGAGTTCCGCTGGCGCTAAGCCTCCTTTGGCCCAGGCTAGTAATCAGGCCCAAGCCCAAACCCAAACCCTTGCCCCGGATGTGCTCAAGGATATCGAGGAGTCCAAGGCAAGCGCTCAGGCCATACTCTTCACCGTTAAAAGTGACGGGATACTGGCTAACTTTGGGCACTCGGCCACCTTGGGGGCCGAGCTGGCCCATAAGGAATATGGCCAGGATTTTGAACTAATCGAGGAGAGCGAGGGAGACGGGGCCCTTTACAACCGGGTGAGCCATTTCGGCCGGGTGAAGGCGGCCGTGGGGCATATGCTGGAGAGCTCTCTTTTAGAAAACGCCCCCTATTACCGCAGATACGGAATACCTGTGCTACTTCCCTTTTTAGACAACTGGGAGACGGGTAGCCTGGGTCCCAACTTCTACCAGCTAGCCCCTGACGTTCCTGCCCAGGCCAGGGTAATGGCTGAGAGGACCTTGAAGGCGCCCTCTCGTAAGCTCTCCAAGGTGGTAATCCTGGAAACCGATGCCGAGCCTTTTAAGCTACTGGCGGATACCTATGTTTCCACCTTGAAGGATCCAAGTTCACTTACCACAGGCAAAAATAAAAGGAGACCACTTTCCAGCCGGGTTAAGGTATTAAGATACCCCTTAAAGAATATAAGCGAGCTTCCGGCAATACTTTCTGAAAATAAGCTTGGACCCCAGGACATAGTGGTCTTGGCGCTCTCCAACCGGGACGCCCTCCAGGCCGCGCCGTATTTTTTGGAATCCAACTTCCAGAAGGCCATCTTTTTAGGCGGAAACGCGCTGGCCAATAGGGATTTGGCCCTGGCCTTTCTTTCAGCCAATCTTAATCTGGAGCTCTTAGTGCCTCTGGATCTGAGAAACACCAAGAACCCTACCCTAAACAAGTTTGTGGGGCTCTACCGCGCCCGCAACAAGCAGGACCCCACCTGGCCCTCGGTATTGGCGTATGACGCCATCACCATGGCCATCACGGCCAACTCCGCGCCCAACGGCACCATGTACCTCTCAGATCCGGAGAGCGAGCCTACGGGTTTGGCGGGTTCCTACCTCTTCGCCAAGAGGAAGGTGCCTTCCGAGCTGGTGAAGGTGACCCGGGACTCATCTGTCTACTATCCCTAAGCCCTAACATCCTTAGGGCTAAGTCCAAGAGGCCTCCAAGAAAAATGCATGAGCCTTTGGAAAGATCCATAATCCATCTGGATCTGGACTCCTTCTACGCGGCGGTGGAGGTTCTGGACAATCCAGAGCTGAAGGGCCAGCCGGTAATCGTGGGAGGCCTGGGCAGGCGCTCGGTGGTCTCCACCGCGTCATACGAGGCTAGAGCCAAGGGGGTGCACTCGGGCATGCCCATGGCCCAGGCTAGACAGTTGTGTCCGGAGGGCATTTACATCCAAGTTAGGATGGAGCGCTACCAGGAGCTCTCAGCTAAGGTGATGGAGATCTTTCATCGCTACACACCCCTGGTGGAGCCCCTCTCCTTGGATGAGGCCTTTTTGGACGTTAGTGGGTCCCTGGAGCTCTTTGGAGAGGCCAAGCTTATAGCTAAGCGCATCAAAGACGAGGTTAAAAGTGAGACTGGATTAGTAATCTCCGCCGGGGTATCCACCAGCAAGCACATAGCCAAGATAGCCTCGGGCATCAACAAGCCGGACGCCTTGGTGGTGGTGGAGCCTGGTAAGGAACTTGACTTTCTCCAACCCCTGGATCTCAAGTATCTCTGGGGAGC
>JAITJT010000012.1 GCA_031278795.1 Deltaproteobacteria bacterium
ATCCTCAACTTGGGAAAGGCCATGGGCGCGGTGGCTGGACAGGTCTTCCTGGTGAAGGGCGACGACGGTACCCCCAAGGGGGAGGCCAATATCTTTGAGACGGCCCCGGCCTACTCCATCTGCCATTTGAAAAACTCCACCCCGGGAAGGCGGATATCCCAAGGTGACCATCTGGAGTTTCTAAGGCTCCAGGAAGGCGTCAATCCCCAGGGCAGAAACGGCGAAAAGCTCCGCTACAGCCAAAGGGAAAGGGTCCTGGACTTCATAAACCAAAACACCCAGCCCAATAAGACCCTTCTTTTTGCGCTAGCCAAGCTGGATGATTACGAGAAGCTAAGTTTTCTAGCCGGTGAGATAGAGGCCGAGAAGCAGCTGGATCTCTTTTTGGAAGGTATCAGAAGCCGTTTCAGTCCTGAGCCGCAAATATCTGCGCCCTGGGAGCCAGGTATCCTGGCCTTCGCCTGGGGAAATCCCGATCCAACGCTAAAAGACAAGCTCTCGGAGTTTCTCACGGGAGGGGAAGGCCCGGGCAAGGTCTCCATGGGCCTGGTCTTTTGGCCCTCTGAGGTACTTAGTCCGGACACTATCTCTCAGGCAGCCAAGAAGACTCTTTTGGAGGCGGCCATGACCGGCCACGAAGTGGCCGTGGTATTCGGGCCGCAGACCTTGAACATCTCAGGCGACAGGCTCTTTGACGAGGGAGACCTAGACGAGGCCGTGGAGGAGTACAGAAAGGGCCTCATCCTGGATCCTGCCCACATCAACCTCCTCAATAGCCTTGGTGTCTGTTACGGGCGCCTTGGCGACCAGAAGGCCGCCATAGGCGCCTTTGACGACATACTGCGCCTAGATCCTGATAATCTCATGGCCAACTTCAACAAGGGCTGCTCCTACATAATCAGCGGCAAGCACGAGGATGCTGAAAAAGCCTTAGAGAAGGCCGCCAATCTGGATCCCCAGAACTTTGAGGCGCTCTATCAACTGGGAAAGACTGCCCTGGAACTGGGGCACGTTAGTAAGGCCCTGAAGGCCCTCAACCAGGCCGCCACCCTCAAGGGCCGCCGGGGTTCCATCCACGCCATCCTGGGTCAGGCCAGGCTCCTCTCTGGAGATCAAGGGGGCGCCATGGACGCCTTCAAGCAGGCGGTGAAATACAACCCGGACGATGCCTCCAGCCTCTCGCACCTGGGGGTTCTCTACCTGGAGGAGAGCAAGGACAACAAGATGGCCCTCTCTCTCTTCCGGCGCAGCGTGGAGCTGGATCCTTCCAACAGCCTCTACCGCCAGCGCCTGGGAAAACTCTTCTATGACATGGGAAAGTTCCAGGATGCCGAGCACCACCTGAAATCCGCCCTGGAGTATTCCCAGCTCAACCCCTCGCCGGAGCTAAGCGGAAGCTTAGAGCTTCTAGCGGCCCAGCTGGCCACTAGGGCAGAAGATGCGGAAGATGCCTCTCCGGAGGAGTTTCCCCTTGAGAACTTAGAAAAGATTTCAGCTGAAGATAAGAAATAACCCTCTAATTTTTTCCCCGAAACGTAAACATTTCCCTTAATCCAGTATACTTGTTCCAAAAACTGGAAGGGCTATTCCCGCGCGCTCAGCGCGAAAACTCAACCTATCCGCTCCAAGGATTCTTTCTCCCATCCCCACCACAAATTATGTGAAAAATTAAAAAACCCTGGGCTTTTCTGGGGTAACACACTAAAGTCCCAAGAAGAAAAAACATCTCAACTAAAAAAAAATTATCCAAGAAAAATTTTTCGCAGAAAATTCTTTAAAGCTGGGAATTTTAGCTCATTAGTACTATTAGTCCGGACAAGCCTGCCACTTAGGCAGGGAACCTCAACCCTTCTCAACACTTCCATACCCGCGGTTTCTAGAACTTAGAGCCCTCACAGCCCAAAGTCCAAGACTACCGCGCCTCTCACAAGGAGATCACGACAAATGGCTTATTACACAACCGTCATGGTCGTAAACAGTGACGGTCGTCCAGTCAAGGCCGAGGTGCACTGCGGCGGTACTTACCGCGGCTTCACCGATGAGGTCACTGGCGAGCTCACTTTCACCATGAGCACCAAGGACATCTACAGCGTTTCAGCGAAGCGCATGTTCGATTCGGCCTCTGGGCAAGTTAGGGGCGGAGACAGCATCCTCTTGCGGCTCCACTGATTTTTTCCAGTGACTCAGCCCCAGGCTGAGGTTCCAAAAGCATGGGCAGCGCAGCTAAGATCCCCTCTGATTTTCTTTCAATCAGCAAAACGGGCGGGGCTCGCCTTTGTTAAGCAAAGGCGGCCTCCCCGTTTTTTTGCCATCTTAGCTCTGAGCTCTTTAATTTGAGCTCTTTAATTTAAGCCCTTTGCTTTGAGCTCTTTAGCTTTGAGCTGTTAAATCACCATCTTTGCTTGAAAGGCATGTTTAGAGGCAAGCAGGTTCTTAACAAAAACCAGTGACTACAAGCTTTGATGTAAAATATTTGTAAAATATTAGTATATTCCTTCCTTTCTTCCTTTTCCAATCATAAATGCCTCTATATTCCATGTAAGTTACCGCAATCTCTAAAAAATTGAGCAAAAATTATCTAAAATTTATCCAAAAATCTCCCCTGAACTTCCAAATGCACCCAAAACACGTTTGTTCATAAGATTAAGTGCACCAAAACTATGCCGCCTTCTGATAAATAATTCTTTTGGCGAGAGCGAAAAAGGGCGGAAAATTAGCTGTTTACTAGATTTGACAATTTTTTTTGGGGCCTCAGGGCTAGGCGGGCTTAGGCTTTTTGCGGCAAAATTTAGGCTTTCAACGCGATTCTGGTTCGACTGTTGCAAAATATAAGCTCAAAGGCATGGAGGACGTTGCTTAGAGAAAAATTTTAAAATGGAAAGAGACGGAAAACTCTTCAAATTATTATCTTTCCCTGTCTGACATTTAATTGGACTCGGCACTGTAGCTACTGTCCAAAAAATGGATTATGTTGATATAATGGTTAAGGAGGTATACAACCCGCCTGGACTCCGCCTATCCTTGAATTGTAAAAAAATAAATACCCTTGCTATGTGCTTACATTGGCTTTCAGAGGCGTTTTGATCGCAAGGGCTTAAGCTGGGCTCCCAAAACAAGCCTAGAGGGCGCTAAGACATCCTAATTTAGCCGCGGAATCCACCACTTTTCTTCAATAATTTGCGGGATATCTCCTTCCCTTCGCAAGATATGGCATAGCTATTGCACTATGTATCTAACGCGGCATTTTGACCAATATAGCCGCCATGCCCACCTTGGAGGGCGCTTACATAGTTGGCGATAGAAAAAATTTTAGCCAAATTTTTGCGAATATTGGCTACAGAGCTAAATATTAGAGCTTCAAGCCACTTACAACTTTGTTGGCGGTAGTTGGCGCCAACTAGCTTCATATTTTTGCGGCTTGGCAAAAATATGTCCTCCCAGGCAAATTCTCCATTTTCCAGAAAATGGCATTGCCTTTTTAAATAAAATCACCAGTTAAATATTAGTTTTTAGAATAATCTATACGTAATCTTTTAAAATTTTAGCAAATTTTAAGAATTGTATGGCCAAAATTCATAAAGATTTTTGAGCGTTCATTTTCTCCACAATGAAAGAAATCCAGTGACTATGCCCTGAGCAACTCTAGCTCCCACGCAAGTCAAGTCAAGTTTTTCTCCTAAGCGAGGTAAGCAAGTGGTAAACACTATACCTGAATATAAAACATCCCATAGCCCTCTAAAAAAATTCACGCTTCTTTCCGCGGCGTTCATAGCGGTAACTATAATCGCCTCCATGCTTTTTCCCACAGAGGGCCTGGCTGTAAACGCCTCAGACAGGGCAAACTACCAATCATCTCCGGTCATGGCCACGGGAAGAACCATTCCCCGCGTGCTTATGGTCATCTCCAAAGACAGGAAGATGTTCCAGCAGGCCTACAACGAGCTAGTGGACTTTGACGGAGACGGTCGCATAGACATGGGCTTCAACCCGGCCGTGGTTTACCACGGTTATTTTGATTCCAAGTCCTGTTACCAGTATATGGGTAACCCTAACTCCTACAATCATATTTTTGATCAATGGGGCAATTACAGGCCCACGGCCAACGAGTCCATAGACAGTTATTTCTTAAGGGTTGGCCCCACCATAGACGATGACGACCAGGCGACTCTCGACAGAATACGAGACTCAAACGGCATCGCTAGCTACGTCAAGGCCGCCAGGGCCGTGGACAGTGTTACCACCGAGAAGATCGGCATCTGCCAGAAAGGACACACAGGCCAGTCGGGAAACTTCAGCGGCAACTGGCTCAACTATGTAACCTCCTCCAAAATAGACGTCTTGAGAAAGATTCTCTACGGTGGATACAGGGTCGTGGATGAAGGTAGGGGCCTCAAAGGGGAACAGGGTCGGACAGTCCTCGAGAGCTCCTATATCCCCAGGGATTCCCATACATGGGGAACGGACGTCCTCTCCGACGACCGCTGGTCAAGCGAGGTGCCGCTCACAAACTATTACGACATCTCCAAATACACGCCCTTTCCCAAACCCAAGGCCAAGTCGGCGCATTTTTTCACCAGAACCCGTTCCGGACAGCCTGATAATGACTCCAACCCCCCGTCTTTTCCTGTGCTCATGTACATTTTAGATGCCTCCACCCAGATGCAAATAACCTCATACAACGCTGACGGCACGACCTCTACCACGACCACATCCGTTTTCGGAAACACTGTCGCGCCGGCCAGCTACGGTCGCTATTTCAACTGGGCCTTAAACGAGGGCCCCAACCCTTCCACCGCCTATCTGTCAAAGGCAGGCATGGAACTTATTAGATCCCTAAACGTCAAGGTGGAAGTCTGCCAGGCTGGCAACTTCGGGGATGACGAGGGATGCCGTGAGTACCCCAATGGGGCTCTAAAACCCACCGGCCTCCTCCAGAAAAACGGGGAGAGCGGGCAGATGTATTTCGGGCTCCTCACTGGCTCTTTTGGAGAAAGCACCTTCAGGAGCGGAGGGGTCATGCGCAACCATATAAACGACCTTTCCGACAGCGTGGATCCCAACACCGGAGTTATCCAAAAAAATGGCATTATCTACTCCATAGATACCCTAAAGATAACTGGCACCTTAGAACATAACTTCACCGACGCAAACAGGGGAAATGAATACCGCTCAGCCGTCTCCTGGGGCAACCCCTCGGGGGAGATGCTCTACGAGGCGGTGCGCTACTTTGCCCGCGTCGCCCAGAAGGATGGGGAATCGCCCATTGGCCCTACCCCGGCCTTCCTGCCCTCCTCAGAGTACAACTACAACAAGGGAAAGAACGCCCCATACCTCACCAGTTGGAGAGGTAACCCGACACTTCCCTCGGAGGACTGCACCAAGCCTATAATTCTCTTCATAGCCGACGAGGACAGTGATTTCGACGGCGATGACATGAACAGCGCCGGAAGCGAGCTCATCAGGCCCGCGCTCACCGACTACACAAGCGCGGTTGCGGCGGAGCTACCCAACCAATTCAACACAGACTATTATCTGATGAAGATAACCGAGCATGAAGGGCTAGCCACGTCTGTATCGAAACGCAATTATTTCTTCGCGGAAAAGTATTCCGATGACTGCCGTCCCAAGCCCCTCGATAGCCTCATGGACGTTAAAGGCATATGCCCCAACAGCCCGGCCTTTGAGGGCACCTACACGGCCGCGGCCGTGGCCTATTACGCGCACACCCATAATTTCGCCAAACCAGATCATGAGGAGCTGCCCTTAGATGTCTACGCGGTCACTATGAGCGCCAACTATCCTACCCTGGAGATCCCTGTTTACAACAATAATGGCTCCGTCGCCAAAAAAATTACCATCATCCCGGTTTCCATGAGTATGAGGAGCAACTCCACCACTCACAATCGAAACTTAGGCTTCCTAAACTACTACATCTTAGACTGGCAGGTGGACCCCAGAGGCACCCCGTACCATATGCAAGTGGATGTCAACTTCGAGGATGCGGCCATTGGTTATGATCCCACAAACACTTACATGGTCAATAAACAAGTTTACGTAATAAGCGACTGGGACTCGGACGTGGTCTTCGAGTATCAAATAGATCTATTAACCACAAGCTCCACCTCCACGAGCAAAAGGAACACCACCGCCTTCAACACGACAGGAAAAGATGCCGCGGGAATCTTGAAGGTTGAGAACCCGAGCACGCTCTATTTTTCCTATAAGATCCCCAATATCAGCCCGGACGGCTCACGGTTCACGGTGGAGCCCTCGGAGGTGGTGGGTCTGGCCGTAACCTCCTGGAAAAGGGCCGGAAACTCCTATATGGACATGTCCTTAGGATACAGTATCAGCGGCTCCACCCGAGACGGCACCTACATGGAGGTTCAGCACTACGAAAGCGGTGTGGCGAAAAACGCCACACCCGCCACCTGCAACTGGCTGGATGGCTATGGAGGCTCGAATATAAAACAGAACGGGACAGGTTGCCAGGTGGCATCCCGAAACTGGAATGGCCTCAACAAGCCCGATGACTTCAAGGTTTACCGCAATTTCACCTTTGACCCCAACCCCGACGCCACGGGAGTCTATCTACCCAATCCCATGTATTTAGCCGCCAAATACGGAAGCTTCAATGATTTCAACTACAACGGAGTTCCGGACAAGGGCGAGTGGGAAAACGTGGACGGCTCTCCTAGGAACTATTTCCAGGCCACCAACATCAACCAGCTGGCCGACCAGCTGAACGCAGCCTTCAGGGACATCTCCCGCTCCATAACCACGGGAACCGCCACCTCGGCCACGGTGGACACCGTCCTGGGTGGAGGCATTTCCCTCCAGACCCTCTATTACCCGGAGTACAGCAATCCCATACTCCCCAGCCAGAACCTGCGCTGGGTGGGCTCGGTCTTTGGGCTTTTCGTGGATAAGTGGGGAAACCTCCGCGAGGATAACGATCAAAACGGAGTCTTGGATATCGAAAACGGTGATGACGGTTCACTGGGCGACTACGTGGTGACCTTCTCCAGCAAAAAAGACGACCCGGCCAATCCACCGGCCTGCTGGGCCTCCGGGCGTTTCATCACCCGCTGCTACTCCCCCACCGGAACCATTGAGCTAGAAGATTTCTCCAGCGTCTCCATGAGGTTCCCGGACAACATCCACCAGATCAAGCCGGTCTTTGACACGGGCAGCTGGCTAGCCAATTTGGATTCGGAAAAGCTCATATCCAAGGGCAGCCGCGCCTATAACGCGGCAGCTACCGAGGAGAACAGCCAGAGGCGCATCTATTACGGTAAACCCTCGCCCAATAGCTCATATGTCACCATGGCCCTCTACAATACCGAGAGCGCCACTCTAAACGATCTTATGAATTACACCATATTCGACAATTTCCAGGACCCACTCTGCGGACCCACCTCCACCGGCAGCTGCAGCGTGCAAACCAAGGCGCAGGCCGTGAAAGCCTTAACCGAGTGGATCATTGGAAAGGATCAAGAGTACCTGCGCTCTAGGGTCATTGGCGACCCCTGGAGCAACAACATCCGCGAGGTAACCTGGCGCCTAGGAGACGTCATCAATTCCAAACCCATCATCGTTGGCACGCCTCTTAGCAACTTTGACCTCTTATACAAGGATCTTAGCTACTTAGAGTACAAGACCTCCCAGGCCACCAGGAGGCAGATGGCCTATTTCGGCGCCAACGACGGAATGCTCCACGCCATCAACCTGGGCTTCTACGGATCCTTCTCCAGCGGCAAGGTAGCCTTCTCCAAGACATTGAACGGCCAGAAGACCGCCCATGAGCTGGGCGCCGAGGTCTGGGCCTATATCCCCACCTCCCTGCTTCCCCACCTCCAGTGGCTGCCCGATCCCAATTACAACCACAGCTACTACGTGGATCTAAAGCCGCTGGTCTCAGACATCAAGATCAAGGGCGAGTGGCGCACGGTTCTGGTGGGAGGCCTCAGGCTGGGCGGTAGGCCCATCGAGACTCCGGATCCCACTAAGGCCGGAAGCAACTACTATTATTCGGAAATCTTCTGTTTCGACATTACCAACCCGGAAAATGAGCCCATTCTCCTGTGGCGTTTCACCAACATAGACTCGGGCTTAACCGTGGGGCTCCCCAACTTTGTCCAAAACCAAGGTGATTGGTATGTGGTCATACCCAGCGGTCCCAGGACGGACATTATTGACAGGAACTCTGTAGGAGATCAGACCCTCATCTTCGGTTCCAACTCCCCTTACAATGGACACAGCACCCAGGTGGCCCGTCTTATCGTACTCAGGGCCGATACCGGACAGCTGGCCGTGGACATCACGAAACCTGAAAACGAGACCTACTTGATTGCCCAAGAGCCCGATAGCTTCTTCAACAACCCCTTCCTGCCCGCGGCCCAGATTAGGGTGCCCGACTGGAACAACCACGCCCTCTACTTCGGTTTAACCGTCAGTAGAGATGCGGCAGGTCTGGATTCCGGTGCCGTCTACAGGCTGCAGATGGTTGAAAAGGACGGGACCCCCCTAAACGTTCAGAGCTGGAGACTCACCAAGTTCTTTGACACCGATAAGCCGGTGACGGGCGCGGTGAACTCCACCTATGACAACCTAGGTAACCTCTGGGTGCTCTTTGGAACTGGAAGGCTCTGGAGCCAGGAGGACGTCACTCCCTGCCCGGTTTCAGGCGATCAGCTCTATCAGCTCTGTCTCGAAAACCATGACCAGTACATCTTTGGCGTCAAGGAAAACATAGACCAAACCACTGGCGCCATGTTGTTTACGGATATGTCAGGCGCGAAATTGATAGACGTTTCAGATGCCCATGTATTCAATACTGGCGACGTCTCAGGGCTTGCCGTCCAGCCTGGCCTCACCCTAGGACCCGGCGGCACCACCAAGTACGCCGATCTAGCAGCCATCATCAAATCCAGCTCCGTGGGTGGCTACAAGCGCAAGCTCGCCAGCGGGAAGGTCTTCTACCCGGGCGAGCACAGATACGAGATGGTAATAACCCAGCCCAAGCTCATCACCATGGGTAACGGCCGCTCCTATATGGCCTTCAGTTCCTTTGAGCCCATGGAGGCCGGCTGCGGCGAGAACGGCTACGGCTTCCTGTACCTGGTGGATACCTTCACCGGGCTGCCCTCACCGGATATCTACGGCGCCTTCTACACAGGCGATGCCACCAAGCCCGCGGCCCTTGCCGAAGGCGAGGTTGCGGGTGTTCTCACCACGGGAACAGGCACACCCACCGAGGCCTACATTACCGCCTCGGCCACTGGACTCACCGCCTCAACCTCTGCCCCTGACATGAGTATTCACTCCATCACCCTCTCAAAGAGTGAAGTCTCGGCCCACGGCATCACCTCCTGGAAAGAGGTTCTGGATTACGGTTTCCAGATAAAGCCGGATAAAATGATTCAAGGTTTGAGCAATTAAGCCTTGTAGCGACCCATAAGCTCAATATGCCCCGCTCACAGGTTAAGACCTGTCAGCGGGGCTTTTTCTTGGGAAATTATTAATTTTGTAAATGATTTTGAAATCTTATTTGAAAGTTTTGTTTGAAAGTTTTGTTTGAAAGTTTTGTTTGAAAGGTTTGTTTGAAAGTTTTGTTTGAAAGTTTTGTTTGAAAGGTTTGTTTGAAAGGTTTGTTTGAAAGGTTTGTTTGAAAGGTTTTTGAATTTTCTTCATGAGTTTAATATGATGGCATTCTTAAAGTTTTTAAGGATCTTAATATGAAAGCATTCTTACAGTTTTTTAAGGATCTTAATATGAAAGCATTCTTACAGTTTTTTAAGGATATTGATATGAAAGCATTCTTAAAATTTTTTAAGGATCTTAATATGAAAGCATTCTTAAAATTTTTTAAGGATCTTAATATGAAAGCATTCTTACAGTTTTTTAAGGATATTAATATGAAAGAATTCTTAAAGTTTGTTAAAAATTTTTTATTAAAGAGTTGAATGTAAATTTTTCCTTTTTTGTTATTTTATTTCTAGCATAATGTTTTGATAACAGCTAAAACTAAAAACTTTAATTAA
>JAITJT010000039.1 GCA_031278795.1 Deltaproteobacteria bacterium
GATTCGCCTGACCCCGCCAAGGAAGCCGCCAATTTGGAAAGTGAACTCTTGGTGAAAGACTATGTCATAGTCGAAAAAAGGCTAGAAAGGATAAGCGAGGAAAGGAAAAGAGGCAAAAAAAACGATCCCCAAGAGCTGGAACTCTTAAACCTCGCCAAATCCCTCCTGGAAAACAATACACCTTTGAGAACTGATCCCAAGATATGCGAGGCGCCCTCTCTGAGGGGTTTTGGCTTTGTCTCGGCCAAACCTCTCCTTCTCATTGTGAACAACCCGGACGATGGTGACGATTCTATAAAGATCGAAAGCAGCATCCCCCAGTTGACCTTGAGGGGCAACTTGGAAGCGGAAATAGCCCGCCTTGAGCCCGATGAGGCCAAGGAGTTTTTGGCTGACTACGGTCTAACTGAACCTGGAAGGGCGCGGGTAGTGAAAACAATCTATGAGCTCATGGATCTTTTGAGCTTTTTCACCGTTGGCGAGGATGAGTGCCGGGCTTGGACCATCATGAGAGGAGAGGATGCCCTCTCGGCCGCTGGCAAGATCCACTCGGATATCAAGAAAGGATTCATAAGGGCCGAGGTTGTGGCCTTTGATGATTTCCAAGCCGCGGGTAGCTTCAATGAAGTAAAGAAAAAAGGACTCTTCCGTCTGGAAGGCAAAACCTACGTGGTCGCTGACGGGGACATCGTCCATTTCCGCTTCAATGTATAAGCTTTAGCTTAACCCTGCAAAGCTTCCAGAACGCTAGCTACAGCTCTTATTTGCCTAATTTGCCACTATATATAGATTTATTAATCATTATACACTTATCTTTCCCCTAACTTTTCAGAAGAGTCAGAAGGCACTCTCTTTAAAAACGCAAATCCTCTTGCCATTCAAGCTCAAGTGTTTTATATTCTATTGACAAGCTTTTGATCAACACCCAAATAATTGTATATTTTTAAAAGTCATAAGTTAGAGGATTTCTCGTGGGAAAACTCCTTGTCATTGATGATGATTTCAGCTTGCGCGAGCTTATGGAGATGATCCTTAGAACCGCCAACCACACCATCGATTTGGCCTCTGACGGCCAGGTGGGTTTGAACATGGCGCTTGAGAACGATTACGACCTGATCATCAGTGACATCCGCATGCCCGGCAAAAGCGGCCTGGATGTCTTGAAAGGCTTGAGATCCAACGGTAAACAGACAACGCTCATCTTGATCTCGGCCTACGCCAGCGCGGACACCGCGGTGGAAGCCATGCGCGAGGGTGCCTACGACTTCATCCCCAAGCCTTTTAAACCAGTGGATCTCCTCTCGGCCGTGGACTCTGGCCTTGCCCACCATAGCGTGGACAAGGAAAGACAGGCCCTGGCCGACATGGTGAAGCACAATCAGCGCTTCGGCGGCCTGGTGGGCGCATCGCCCGCCATGCTCCACGTCTACGAGCTGATAAAAAGAGCGGCTCAAACCAGCACCAGCATTCTCATAACCGGAGAAAGCGGAACCGGCAAAGAGCTTGTGGCCAGGGCGGTGCACTCCAATTCCAGCAGGGCTGAGCACAATTTCGTGGCCATAAACTGTGGGGGAATGCCGGAGCAGCTGGTGGAAAGCGAGCTCTTTGGCTACAAAAAGGGAGCCTTCACCGGTGCGACCACGGACAAGCAAGGGCTCATGTCCATCGCCAACGGAGGCACTCTCTTCCTAGATGAGCTGGCCGAGCTTACGCTTCCCATGCAGGTGAAGCTCTTGAGGGTGGTCCAGGAACGCACCTTCAGGCCGGTTGGTGGGAACGTTGAGCAGGAGGTGGACGTGCGCTTCATAGCCGCGACCAACAAAAACCTGGAGACGGAGATCATGCACAACCGTTTCCGGGAAGACCTCTATTATAGATTAAACGTAATAAACATACGCCTTCCCCCTCTAAGGGAGCGCACCCAGGACATCCCTCTTTTGGCCCATTACTTTCTGGAAAAGTACAGCGCCCAGCAAAAGAAGGACGTGCGCAAGCTTTCCACCTACGCGCTGGACATTCTCTCCAAGTACCACTTCCCGGGAAACGTGCGGGAACTGGAAAACATCATAGAGCGCTCGGTGGCCTTGGAGCAGTCCAACATCATTTTACCGGAAAGCCTGCTTCTAGCGGACTTCAAGCGCGATCCAGCTCTTTTTGACAACAACGTGCCGCCCATAGGCTTCAATACCCCGGAAGTCCCTCCCGGGCCCGATATCACGCCAGTTTCCATAGACACGGACCCGGATCGCTCTGAGCTCCAGTTACCCGTGGGCGGCATAGACGACATCCTTACCTCTCTCGAGGGATACTACCTCTTCAACGCCCTGCTCACGGCGGGCGGCGCCCGGGGCAGGGCCGCCACCATCCTGGGCATAAGCCCGTGGCGCTTGAGGATGCGCTTAGTTGCCTACAGCCTCTCTGAACACAACCCGGTGGAATTGGCCTCAATACCCAAAGATCGTTTTCCCAGACCCGTAGTGCCAGAGGATCTGGCACCGCCTTGGACTGGCCAGGATATTAACTTGGACGAAATCCTCCACAGTGTGGAGCGCTTTTTCATCAAAAAGGCGCTGGATAAGACCAATGATAACAAGACCGAGGCGGCGGTGCTTCTTGGCCTCTCACGTCGTTCCTTTCAGCACAGGCTGGAGCGAACCAATTACGAGGTCGTGATGGGTAAAACCCTATGATCCCAACCTAAATAACCCCCTTCCAGATTTTCCACGAGGCATCCATGACCGGACAAACTAGCAAAAAATTATTGGAGTCTGATATAGACCTGGCCTACCTTAAAAGTTCCACCAAGTTATGTAGAGTCTTAGCCCAAGAACCCGATGAGTCGGTAAAACTAACCAACCGCTGGAACCGAGTGGCCATCATCACCGACGGCAGCGGCATCCCGGGCATGGGCGACATAGGCCCGCTTCCCGCCCTTCCCTATGTGGAGAGCAAGGCCCTCATCTACAAAAAACTCGCGGATATTGAAGCCTTTCCCCTGGTTCTGGCCTCCCAAAACATTGACGAGATAGTGCGTACCGTCACTATCCTGGCTCCCTCGGTGGGAGCCATAAACCTGGAAGGCATCTCCGAGAGTCGCTGTCTGGAGATAAAGAACCGCCTCATGGAGCAAAACGACCTCCCTGTCTTCCAGGACAACATGGATGCCATACCCATAGTCTGCCTGGCCGCCCTCCTTAACGCCTTGAAACTTGTCAAAAAATCCATAGGCGAGGTGTCCATAGTCATCTCCGGAAGCGATGCCGAGGCGACCCCCATCGTGGAGTTCCTAGCCGAGGCCGGGGCCGTGGACATAATCGTCTGCGACCGGGCCGGCGCCATTCACCGGGGGAGACCCGGCTACACCAACTGGGTCATGGAGGAGCTGGCCCAAAAAACCAACCCGAGACAAGTAAAAGGCGACCATGCCCAGGCCCTCATCGGGGCGGACGTCTACCTCTCACTCTCCGGCCCTCCAGTCCTTAACGCCGAGCTAATCTCCACCATGAATCCCCATGCCATTCTTTTTTATCTAAGCGACTGCACCCCGGAGCTATTTTCCAGGCGCGATTTCCATGATAAGCCCACCGTGGTCGCTACCACCTGCCCCGCCCTTCCCAACCAACTAACCAACTGCCTAGTCTTTCCCGGGCTCCTAAGAGGCGCCATCGACGCCATGGCCAAGATCATCAACATGCCCATGAAAATGGCCGCTACCCTGTCCTTGGCCAACATGATATCAGCTGACAACCTAGATTATGAGCTCATAATCCCTCAAGTCCTAAGGCCCGATCTGGTCCCCACCATGGCCAAGGCCGTATCCGATGCCGCCAAGGCGACAGGCGTTAGCCAACTCAGGGCATAGCTGCGAAAGCCTATTTTTTTAACCTGTCTACTTAGGCAACTAAAAAAAGACTCCCTTAAGTCATTTTCGCGCGCTTTAGCGCTAAATTCGCGCACTAAGTAAAAGTACCCCTCGTAAAGCCCCACTGCACAATCACAAGCGCGATCCTTAACTCAAACAACTATGAGCTTAAAGGCAGATCTTTATTTTGCAATCACCAAAGACATAAGGAGTGTAATCTGTAGTACCAATAACTTCGGCTAAATCATGCGATTGGTTTTTGATTATTTCTTTACCGAGTGGCGTTTGTTTTGTTTCGCACACGCTAGCCTTCTCCACCAATTTTGTGGCAATAAGCACTATTTTAGAGCTGAAAGATAATAAAAAGTTCCGGCATCTTCCGAACACAGACAAAAAGTATGTTATTTTATCCTAAGAAGCCTATTGAGTTCTTTTGTCAGCAATTTTATATCAGACTTGAAGTTATCAATATCCTTTTTACGGGGATTTGACTTTTTATATTTTGCAACTTTAACCCTCAAGTTTTTTACATATTTTTTCATTCTCGCAGATCTTTTTACGTGAGCGATTTCGGCTTGGGTTGAAAGATCGTCCACACCATGGTCAGTCTCATCGACATCTTTCTCTTTTGAATCAGCTTTCCTTTGTTGAGCTGCATCTATCTTGTCTTTTATTGCTTCATATTTTTCAAACCTGTATCCCGTATCTTTGGTGGAAGCTAGACACATTAACTTCCACTTTGACCATAAGTTTGATTTAAGAGCATCGTTTATTATATAACCGTCAAGCTTGCTAATTGCAATCATTTCTGAAATATTAGTATCAGACAAATGCAGTATAGGAACCAGATCCTTTTGTTGAAAGTCAGGCCTTTTCAATTTCATTTTCACAAATGCCTTCCCCACGGCCAAGGCCTTTTCCATTATAGTCAGATCTTCTCTATGAATATTGAAGGAAAGAATGTAAATCTCAGGGTCAAAATCAAACGGATCTCTGACGTTACACTTAATTTGAGTATATCCAAGCTCTTTACACGCTATCCATCTTCTTACACCGTCAAGGATGAAATATGTTCCTGGTTTTTCGGGGTTTTCTCTTACTTCCAGCGCTGTAACGGAGTTTAGGGACTCAATTGAGTTCTTCAGCTGCTCTAAAGAATCAGGGGCAAAAAATTTTCTCGGATGATCTGGATCCGGGGTAAGCGAATTTATTTTTATCCAAATATCTGTATCCAAGGTCGCATTGACCTCTGATTTGGCCGTCGTGTCAGTAGCTATTTGTTTAAAGGAGCTTTCGGCTTCTTTATCTGTATTGTCGAGAGTGCTTAGCATTAATAACCTATAAATATGAGAACAAATCTCCAATTTGTTCTGTTAGCTGTAATATTGAAAGAATTCAAACTTTCTTTTGATACAATAAGCATGTATCTAAAGTTGTATAGTTCTATTATAAGAGGCGATCCATAGTCCTTAAAGAGCGTGATGCTCTTTTTATCTAAACCTACGAAAAAAATAAAAATCAGGGAAATATATACTTCGGTGTTACTCGCTTAAGCGTTAAACCCTAAAGAGCCGTTTCGAATTAGGAAATTTTTTTAGCACTTAAATCTCTAAATTTCTAAATCTCTAAATCTCTAAATGTCATACTATATAGAGAATCCCTGAGAAGGATCGTCATTTTTGAGAACAAAAAATGCCCTTTTTGGGACATGGTAAGCATGAATAAAACATCTCGAAACCAAATTTTACCTCCGTTCAGCTTCAACCAAGAGCTCTCTTTAGCTACGCCTCTGTGAAAACACTCAAATCAGGGTTCAGAGGGATCACCGCTAGAGTCCTAAGCGCTTAGCAGCTAAGAGCATCTCTAGTATTAGTGAGCTTGTCCTTGGCATTTAGCTTCAAAGGGCGCGAGCGAATATTTTCATTGTCGCTTCTAGTCCAATTTTGGACAGTGAAAACGAACCCTCTTTTTATATAATAATCATCCTCTCAAGCTTGTCAAGGGCGAATACTATTTTTTTTTGGGGGAAGATGATCCTAAGATAGGACGATCGAGATGTTCGACTACGCACTTCCTTCATAACTTCACGCTAAGCCGTATAAAATAGGACACTTACAAATTTTAACACGCTGATGCAGAGATACTTAAGTATACGCTCAAAAAATCATTTTAAGCCTTAGTCCACAAGGGACATAAAACGGATTGTTTATCGGACGGCCTAAAGTGGAAGTTTGTCTTAAGCGTCAGGATTAGGGTATTAAGTTTCTTATTTTGCCCCCGGCACTAAGGCACCTATAAAGAACCCTGACAGCAGGACTCTGACAACACTACTCAGCCCAACATAGAGCTCCTAGTATAAGCTTTAAATTTGCTAAATCACCTCTAATAACTCTCTTATACTCTTAATATAGTATAATTATATCTAGTATTACATTATTCCATTCCCCCTCAGGATATAATCCAGTCTAGAGCTCCTGGAACCATCCCCTAAAAACGGCCATTTTACCCCACTAAATAACACCTCAACTGTAGTTTGCTAAAAGGGCATGTTGCATAAAACACCTTACTAGTTTAAACTCTCCTCCTGATATCTGTGCCTTTTTGCCCTTCCCCAAGTTCATAATGGCAATTTGGCCTTGTCCATGTTCATGGGCACTTTAGCCTCTTAAATTTAGTATCTTGACATATTGCTTTCATAGCCTCACTGCCTCTTAGCCTCATGGCCTCATGGCCTCTTAGCTTCATGGCCTCTTGCCTTTAAAAATCCAAAAATCGCCTTTTTTGGGCATTTTTTAAATTTTTTAACTTTTTTTTCTTTTCCTAGCTTCTCCTTAGCTTGCCTTGTGTCTTTGTTTTCCAAGCTAAGCTCTTGATTCCGCCAAATATGGCCCTTGATTTACAAGCCTTAGCTACATAAAGTATAATTGACCTGTATCAAAAAAGTCGGGACTTCCCTTTTCCCGATATTCGTAAATCCACCCGATGGTTATGTAATGGCCTTAAAACTCTACAATACGCTTTCCCGCTCCATCACCCAATTCAATCCCATAAAAGAGAAGCACGCCGGACTCTACGTCTGCGGGCCGACCGTCTACGACCACGCCCACATAGGACACGCCAGGTCCGCGGTGGCCTTCGACATCCTGGTGAGACACCTGGAGGCCACGGGCCACAAGGTCACCTATGTGCGTAACTACACGGACATAGACGACAAAATCATCGCCCGGGCCAAGGAGCAGGGGGTGACTTGGGAAGAGCTCGCCAACAAATATATCCTGAGCTTCGCCGAGGACATGGAGGCCCTCAACTGCCTCACCCCCACCTACATGCCCAGGGCCACCGAGTACATCAAAGAGATGCAACAAGACGTCCAGGGCATCCTGGACAAGGGCTACGCCTACGTGGCCGACGGAGACGTCTACTTTGACGTGGAGTCCATAAAGTGCTACGGCAAGCTCTCCCACCGCGAGCTGGATGAGTCCGAGCCCGGTGCCCGGGTGGCCGTGGACGAGCGGAAAAAGAACCCCGCGGATTTTGCGCTGTGGAAGGCATCCAAACCCGGTGAGCCCTCCTGGGAAAGCCCCTGGGGCCCGGGTAGGCCCGGCTGGCACATTGAATGCTCCACCATGAGCGCGAGGCTCTTGGGACCCAGCTTCGATATCCACGGAGGCGGGCAGGATTTGGTATTCCCCCACCACGAGAACGAAATAGCCCAGTCGGCCGCCTTGGGTAGAACCATGGCCAATATCTGGGCCCACAACGGATTCGTGAACATCAATAACGAGAAGATGTCCAAGTCCCTGGGGAATTTCTTCAACATCAAAGACATCATCAAGCTCTGGCCAGCCGAGGTGCTGCGCTTCTTTTTACTAGCCAGCCACTACCGTAGCCCCATTGACTACTCGGAAGATGCCCTAAATGAGTCCAGGAAGGCCCTGGAGCGCATCTACCGCACCGTGGAGGCGGGAAGAGCCTATCTCCAGGGAAAAGGCCAGGAAACTGGAAGTGAAGGTGAAGTGGCCGCGGATTTTAGGAACAAGTTCAACTGCGCCATGGATGACGACCTCAATACCTCCCAGGCCCTGGGCTACCTCTTTGACGTGGTGCACCTAATTAATAGAGAGATCTCCGAGGACAATAAAAGCCAGGTGTCCGAGCTCTACAGCCTCCTCCTCTACATGGGCTCTGTCTTTGGGCTCAAGCTAGATAGGCCGGAGGTATTTTTTTCCGATCTAGACAAGGTGAAGTTTGGAAGCGTGGAAACAGGTCTTAGTAAAGAGCTCATAGAGGAAAAGATAGAGAGCCGCAACAAGGCTAGGGAATCCAAGAACTGGGCCGAGGCGGATAGGATCCGGGACGAGCTCACGGCTTTAGGCGTTATCCTGGAAGACAGAGGCGGCAAGACCACTTGGCGCTTTAGCTAAGATGAAAGAGCACCCCTTCAAACTAGAAAGCGTTTACTCCCCGCAGGGTGACCAGCCCCAGGCCATAGCCCAACTGGTCTCAAACATAAGAGACGGCGCCCCGTCCCAGGTGCTCCTGGGGGTGACAGGATCCGGTAAGACCTTCACCATGGCCAACGTGGTGGAGAAAGTTGGTCTTCCCACCTTGGTCCTCGCCCCCAACAAGACCCTGGCCGCCCAGCTCTACGGAGAGTTCAAGGGCTTTTTTCCCCACAACTGCGTGGAATACTTCGTCTCCTACTACGACTACTACCAGCCCGAAGCCTACGTACCCACCTCAGACACCTACATCGAAAAAGAGAGCCAGGTAAACGAGGCCATCGACAGGATGCGCCACTCAGCCACCAGAAGGCTATTTGACCGCAGCGACGTGGTCATCGTGGCCTCGGTTTCCTGCATCTACGGCCTGGGCTCACCCGAGGCCTATTACGACCTCATGCTGCATTTGGAGACTGGTGTGCCTAGGCCCATTGAAAACGTCATGGCCAGATTAATTGAGATGCAGTACGAGCGCAACGAGTACGACTTCCACCGGGGCACCTTCAGGGTGAGGGGGGACGTCTTGGAGATCTTTCCCGCATCAGAGGAAGACGAGGCCGTTAGGGTGGAGTTTTTTGGCGAGATGGTGGATAAGATAGCCCTTACCGATCCCCTTACAGGTAAGGTAAAAAAGGTGGTCTCGGAATCTTTTGTCTATCCTGGAAGCCACTACGTGAGTACCCGTGAGAACTTGGAGCGGGCTATGGTGGATATCGAGGTGGAGCTCTCCCAAAGACTTAATGTCCTTGAGTCCCAGGGAAAGCTCTTAGAGGCCCAGAGGCTCTCCCAGAGAACCAACTTCGACTTGGAAATGCTTAGAGAGCTGGGCTGGTGCCACGGTATTGAGAACTACTCACGGCACCTAACAGGCCGCGCCCCGGGTGAGCCTCCCCCCACCTTACTGGACTATTTCCCCAAGGAGTTTCTACTTATTGTGGATGAGAGCCATATAGCCATTCCCCAGGTAAACGGCATGTGGCACGGCGACCGCAGCCGCAAGACAACCTTGGTGGACTACGGCTTTCGCTTGCCATCGGCACTGGACAACCGCCCCCTAACATTTGACGAGTTCAACAGCCGCCTCTATAAGTCCATCTACGTATCCGCCACCCCGGCCGACTACGAGCTAAAACTCTCCGATGGGCTCATAGCCGAGCAGATAATAAGACCCACCGGCCTCATGGATCCCAAGATGATCTTCCGTCCGGCCAAGGGCCAGGTGGATGACCTTTTAGACGAGATAAACAAGCGGGTTAAAAAGTCCGAGCGGGTCTTGGTGACCACCCTCACCAAACGCATGGCCGAGGACCTGACCTATTATTTCTCCGAGAGAGGGGTCAAGGTCCGCTACCTCCATTCAGACATAAAGACCATCGAGCGTGTGGCCATCTTAAAAGACCTACGCCTTGGTGTCTTTGACGTCCTCATTGGCATCAACCTCCTAAGGGAGGGTCTTGACCTTCCGGAGGTATCTCTGGTAGCCATCCTGGACGCCGACAAGGAAGGATTTTTACGATCGGCAAGGTCTTTAATCCAAACCTGCGGGCGCGCCGCCCGCAACGTGGACGGTGAGGTCATCCTCTACGGTGACAAACGCACCAAGGCCATGGATCAAGCCTACGAGGAGACCGAGCGCAGGCGCCACAAACAGGCTAGCTACAATAAGCTCCACCACATAACCCCGTCCAGTATCAAGAAAAACCTGGAGGGCCTCTCGGCCTCCATCTGGGAGGCCGACTACCCCACCCTACCGGATACCCCTCTAAAACTCTTCCCAGGCAAGAAGAAAAAGGAACTCCCCCTTGAAGACATCCCCAAGACCATCAAGGCCCTCAAAAAAGAGATGAAAGAGGCGGCGGAGCTGTTGGATTTCGAGAAGGCCGCCAAGATCCGGGACGAGATAAGAGAGCTAGACAGCACGGCCCTGGCCTTGGGTTAAATATTCCCGTAAGCTAAAATTTCCTTGAGTATAAGAAATCAAACATAAGATAGTACAAATCTTATTAAAAAGCCTTATGCCTTATGCTTTATGCCTTATGCTTTATGCTTTATGCCTTATGCCTTATGTATTATGCTTTATGTATTATGCCTTATGTATTTTGCCTCATGTATTATGCCTTATGCCTCAGCTAAAGCTAGCTAAAACCCTCTTAACCCTATAAATTGCCAACTCGTTAGCTAAAGATATCCATAGCCATAGCCAAAACTTGCTAAAACAGTCCATAGTTCCAAGCGAAGAGAGTGATGATCTGGAAATACCGCAAATACACCACTGAAGAAGAGGCCTGGCCCTTGGCCAGGGAGCTTACGCGACCGGTGAAATACTGCCAGTTCCTCCTGGCCCGCGGCTTCCACAGCGCGAGCGAGATAAGATCCTTCACTGACGCGCCTTTGAAGAACCTACCCAGACCCGAGAGGATGCCCGGTATGAAAGAGGCCGTGGAGCTCTTTCTGAAAGCCAAAGAGAGAGGCGATACCATTGCCATCTACGGCGACTACGACGCCGACGGCCTCACGGCCACGGCGGTGCTCAGCCGCTTCTTTAGCTCTCTGGGCTACAAGGTAATAAGCCGCATCCCCAACCGCCTCTCGGATGGTTAC
This sequence comes from Deltaproteobacteria bacterium, assembly GCA_031278795.1. The sequence goes on from JAITJT010000039.1 coordinate 10,966, forward strand.
GGCCTCAACCCCCAGGCGGTACAAGACCTCTACGACCAAGGAGCGGGGCTACTAGTTACCGTGGACTGCGGGGTCTCAGACTTTGATGCCATACTTCTGGCAAATGATCTAAATCTTCCGGTGGTAATCACCGACCACCACGTGATACCGCCAGTTCTTCCTCCGGCCCAGGCCATCATCAACCCCCACCTGGGGAAAGGTTTCGAGGTGTCTCCTCTGGCAGGGGTGGGAGTGGCCTTTATGCTGGCCTGGGGGGTGCACCGGGCCTTTGAGAGGAAAAACGGTAAACTTCACATTACACCTCCCCTGGTGGAATACCTCTCCCTGGTGGCCTTGGGTACCATAGCGGATTTAGCCCCCTTGACGGGCATAAACCGCACCTTGGTAAGAAACGGTCTCAAGTATCTCTCCCGCAGCGAGTGGCCCAGCCTGCGTGCCTTAAAGAGCGCCGCGAGACTTGATCTGGAGGCCAACGTCACGGTACGTGACGTTGGCTTTAGACTCGCCCCCAAACTAAACGCCGCCGGCAGGCTGGGAAGCGCCACCCCGGCCTTGGAATTACTCACAACCGACGATGAATCCAAGGCTTTAACGCTCGCGGACAAGCTGGAACAGCTCAACCGCGCCCGCTATGAGGGGCAGATGAAACTATTGGAATTAGCTTTGGAGAAGCTAAAGGAGACGGACAGCTCCTCGGATCTGACCGTGGTCCTGTCGGGCGTTGACTGGCCCAAGGGGCTCTTGGGATTGGTGGCCTCCAAGGTGGCCGAGCTCACCCACAAGCCCACGGTGCTCTTTAGCCTAGAAGACGACAAGGCGAGCGGGAGCGGGCGCACGGCGCCCGGCTTTGACCTCTACACGGCGCTATCCGACACCAGAGACCTCTGCATCTCCCTAGGAGGCCACTCGGAGGCGGCAGGACTTAAATTAATGAGCGAAAACCTAGAGGAGTTCAAGGAAGTCTTTGAGGAGAGCGCCGCTAGGCAGCCCCTTCCAGGTATAGAGGACGAGGTCTTGATAGACTTTGAGGCCAGCCTGGAGGATCTTACGGTACTTGCCAAATACTTCCAGGAACTGGAGCCTTTCGGGCAAGGCTACCCCTCCCCCCACGCGGTCGTAAGAAACGTGAAGGTGACGGACGCGGCGCCCACCAGAACCAATGGCGACAAACATATGGTTTTGCGCATAGTGGACGGAACCAATCTCATAAGTCTGGTGGGCTACAACATGGCGCGCCTCCTTCCCACGGTTGAACCCTTGATGGACATTGTGCTAACCTTCGATTCCAGCATGAACAATTTTAAACTACCCAACTGGCGCGTGGTGGACTTCAAATCGGCAGGATCTTACATTTCCCCATGGTGACATATGAATAATCTCATACTAATGGCCGAAGAGGCCTACCTTCTGGGACGCCCCCAGGAGGCCATCGGCCTCCTGGCCAAGGTCATTTCCGAGGAGCCCTCAAACATTAGGGCCCTTTCCAATATCGGCGTGATATTCCACGCGGTGGGGCAATATAGGGACGCCAAAATAGCCTTCGAGAAGGTTCTGGCGATCGAGCCCGCCAATAATGACATGCGCAAGAACTATGTGCTCACCCTTCTTACGCTTAAAGACTACAAGGAGGCTAAAAAGAGCCTAGAAATTCTACTAGCTGTTAACCAAAACGACTTTCAGCTCTGGACCCTTCTGGGAAAGGTGGAGGCATCCCTAAATAATACCCCAGGGGCCATAGCCGCGGTGGAGAGATCGCTTCTTTTAAACCCGGAGCAGCCGGAGATACAGGAGTACCTAAACTCACTTAAGTCCGGAAAGGATCCTAAGGTGCTGGCCGCGGCCCAGGCCGCGGCCACTAGAATCAAAAACCTTTGCATATTCTCCATGCCCGATAGGGAGTCCGAGACGGACTTCCTCAGCGAAGGCTTAAGTAAGGACTTTAGGCTGGAAAGGATCGCAAGTGTCAAGACAGATCCATACTTGAAGGCCCTTCCCTTCGCGGATATTGTCTACCTTGACGGCATAAACGAGATGACCCTCTTCTTCTTAAACTCCAAGGATCTTCTCTTGGATAAAACCGTCTTTCTCCGCGTCTCCCGCGACGACATGGAAAAAGATAGCCTAAAGACCGTATCCTATACCCAGGTGAACAACCTCTGCTTTGAAAGCTTCTTCTTTCGCGACACTTTCATGAATTTTAAGCTCCCCCTTAACCCGGGAACCAAGCTGCATGTCATCCGCAAATGCGTGGACACCAAGACCTTAAGCTACTCCGAGCATAATGGAAAAGACAAGATCTGCTCGGTAATCTCCGAGAGCGCCACGCCCGGTGACCTAATTTTGTGTTTGGAGGCCTTTCTCCAGATTCTTAAAATTAACAAGGAGGCCAAACTCCATCTCCACGTGGGAAAGAGGGATATGTCCAAGGAGAGGTATTTGCTCCACTACCTCTCCTTAAATAGCATTGAAAAAAAGGTCTTCTACACAAGTACCAGTGACACCGAGAGCCTCTCCCAGTTCCTTGGCAAAAACGACTACTTCTTAACCACAGAGGTGATACCCGGGGTTAACGGGCTTTTAGAATCCATTCTCTTAGGCTTAAAACCCCTAATACGCTTCACCTTGGGCCAAAATGAGTACTCACCGGAAAATACCCTGTGGAAAAATTTCACAGAACTTTTGGAGAGATACCAAGAGCCACCAGATGGCAAGCTAAGTAGCCAAATAGTCTTTGACACCAACGGAGCCCAGAAGCTCAAGGACTTCTACATAAAGGCCCTAACAAGCGGTGACGTGGGTGCCTGAGGCGCTCTACCCCCTTAGCGCCCTGGTGGGTCAAGAGGCCATGGTGGAGGCGCTCTTGCTTCTAGGGGTGGACCCAAGCATAGGCGGCCTTCTCCTCATGGGAGAAAAAGGCACCGGAAAGTCCACCGCGGCCAGGGCGCTCGCGGAAATACTTCCAGATATATTAAGCTATCCCTGCCCCTACCACTGCGATCCCCATACCCCGCACCTACTCTGTGAAGAATGCAGGAAAAATCCCCAAACACCCTCACTAATACGCCCCCCCTTCAAGACCCTTCCCTTGGGTGTAACCGAGGAGAGGCTCTTGGGAGGCTTGGACTTTGAGCTCACCATGAGGGAGGGTCGCCCCATAATGCGGCCGGGCATCTTGGGAGAGGCCAATAACGGCCTCATCTATATTGATGAGGTCAACCTCCTGGACCCGCAGCTGGCTCACTTATTACTAGACGCTGCATCTTGCGGAAGGGTAAGCGTGGAGCGGGACGGATTTTCCTACACCCACCCCTCACGAGTGGCCCTTTTAGGTTCCATGAACCCGGAGGAGGGCCCTTTGGGCCCCCAACTCTCCGACCGCTTCGCCTTGATGGTGGAGCTAAAAGGGGAAATAGATCTAGCTAAAAGATCTGAAATAATCAAAAGACGCCTCTCCTTTGAAAAAAACCCCCTAGCATTTAGGGAGATATACAAGACTCAGAGCCAAGGCCTTAAAGACAAGCTAAAAAGAGGGCGTCTGGCCCTTCCCACGCTAACCCTAAGCCCAGAGGCCAGAAAAAGGGCGAGCGACATCTCCAAATCCAGTGGAACTCATGGGCACAGGGCCGATCTGGCCCTGTGCCTGGCGGCTAGAGCCAAATACGCCTTAGACATTGGAATAAGTGATTCTGAGATTGGCCCAGAGTGGATAGATAGTGTGGAGCACTTGGTAATACCCGCTAGAAGAAGCCTAAACCCCCATAAGAGGCTAAAAAAAGAGGTGGAAAGGGAGATAGTAGATCTAAGTAACAAAAGTAGCACAAGTGAGGACCCGGACTTCGTCTATGTCCTCTCAACAGATGAGGTACCTCCGGATTTTAACTATCAAAGCTTCGACCCGGACGAAAGGGCCCTCTTGAGGGTCTTTCAGACAGGTGAGACCTATAACATCATCACCCCCAAGCTTCCCAAAGAAAAGGGCCTCAAGGAGCAAAAGGGCCGCAGAAGCTTTAGGGAAAGTCAGAAGGCCAGGGGCCGGGCCTTCAAGACCACGGCCAGGAGACTGGGAAGGCCCTTGTCACTTTCGGCCACCTTGCGGGCGGCCGCGCCCCACCAGAGGCAGAGAGCCAAAGAGAGCGAAAACGGCTAGAAGATTCTACTCAAGCCCTCGGATTTTAGGGAAAAGGTCTATAGACTCAAAACCGGGCGCCTGGTCATATTCTTGGTGGACTCCTCCGGGTCCATTGGCACTCTTTATAGGATGGAAGAGGCCAAGGCCGCGGCCATGTCCCTTCTAACGGATGCCTACCAAAAAAGGGATAGAGTGGCCATCATCGCCTTCTACGGAAACACGGCCGAGCTCCTACTTCCCCCCACCAACAGTCCGGACCTAGCCGGTAGGCTACTCGCGAGCCTCCCCTCCGGCGGAAAGACCCCGCTGGCCGCGGCTCTCCACATGACCCACAAGCTACTAAAGATTGAGAGGGCCAAGGACCCTATGGTATCCTCTTTCATCATCCTCATGACGGACGGAAGACCCAACATCCCCCTAGATCCCAAGAAGAACCCCTGGAAAGAGGTCCTAAGTTTCGCGGATATCCTAGCAAGTGATCCGGCCCTCCACTTTCTCCTAATAGATACCGACCGGGGCGCCTACAACGAGTTCAAGCTAACCAAAGAGCTTGCCGAGCGCCTCCACGCCCCTAAAATAAGCCTAGAAGATCTAAAAGATGACAAGCTGGAGACTTGGCTCAATAGCTTCTAGGGCTTTTTAAGGGGGTTCTTTACTTCTAGGCGCTTAAGTATTGTTAGCCTCATCTTTTCAGAGGGGTCTAACATGTCCTTCCTTAGCCTTAGCACGCGGTCGCCAAAATAAAACTTCAAAGGGGAACTTGAGAATGAATCCCTTAAGAAGCTGAAAACCATTATTGAGAGAAAGGGGAAGTCAAATTTCATCTTAAGGGCCAGGAGGGCGTATCTCACAAGAGAGATATCATAGTCGTAGCCAGGTAGGAAAAAAGGCAGCTTGTCCTCCTCCAGGTTCAAGAAAAGCAGGTTTTGCCCAATATCCGCGCGGAAAAAGGTGTTTAACCACCAACCATCTTTGTCTTTCTTGGGCCTAAGCGAGCACAAGATCACGTTACCTAAAGTATCGGCTCCCAGGGTTCCCAGGAAGTGGAAGATATTCAAGGCCTTGGCGCCTATCTTGTAATGATCTTCAAGATCTCCCTTGATCTTTTGAAAACTTAGCTCCACAAAGATAGGCCCCTCATAGCCGTGCGTTAAGAGCCTAGTTATAATCGGATGTTTTTTGAGGGATAAAAAGCTAAGAAGATTTAGTTCAAGCCTGTCAAAGTCAAGTAAATTTTCCAAATCTTTAAGAGCTTGATGATGGTCTTTAGTATCGTAACCCTTGAAGTAGATAATAAAGGTAAGGCTATCGCGTCCCATGGCCCCGGTAAAAATATCCTCCCAGTGCTTATAGCTTGCTTGAACCACAAAATTTTCCATTATCTTGTATAGTCCGTTGAAATAATGATTAGTATCCTCCCAGATGTTATGATAGTACCTACAGATCTGAAGTAAACCCAAATCCTTTGGCTCTAATAAATCCTCTTCTTCGTCGTATAAGATATCCGCTAATGTTGAAACGCTACTATCACTCACGTTTTGGGAGAAGGTGTTTTCCTTAGCTATATCTTTTAGAAGCTCCCAATCCACAAAAAGGTCACAGTAATCCAGCTCAAGGTAATTAGCGATTGTCTGATCTATATGCTCTAATAGCGTATCTTTACTAAAGAATAATTTTTTTAAAAGGGAAGGTGTTGAATAGATGCTTATATGGATCTCGCAGTC
>JAITJT010000041.1 GCA_031278795.1 Deltaproteobacteria bacterium
AAAATCAATCTTCTGAGAATGGTTTAAATATTGGCTAAGAATGGCCAAATTTATCCCCTACCACTCAAATTAATATTCAGAAAGTCTTCCTGTGATGGTGGATAGGGGACTGTGAAGACGGCGTAGTCGGCTTGGTTACGAGGTGGCGTTTGCCTTTTGCTGTTCTTTAAGCATTGCTAGAAGCTCTAGATATTTATCCTCTGTTATATCAAAGAACTCTATTGACTGCTCCATGGGAATCCCCATTTTACGGTGTTTTGAGATTAGTTTTAGAAGTAAGCGTAGTTCCCCTTTCTGTGTGGCTTCTTCTATTATTGTAGGCATATAATCCCTCCCTATCTGCTTTTTCTGATCATCTGTCATGCTCTTGGAGAATTTAGAATCCATGTGTTTTATGATTAGCTCGATAATTTCTTGGTCTGGAAATAATACTTTGTTTTCCAAATAAGATAGGCACTATCTGTGGCGATCAAAGTTGAATTGTTTGTTCATGATTAAAATATTAGCGAGGCGTATGCAATTCTTTATATATGAAATTATGGGGGCTGCTATTTTTTTTGTCCAAACTTTCGAATATTCAAAATCTATAAGGTCGAATAGAAAAATTGTATCCGGTTTGAAATGAAAACTTTCGCTAGATATTATAATTGTATCAAAAGGTGGGACATTCGGCACGTAAATAGTTAAAAAATATATTTCAAGGGACAATCGAATTTTTTGAAATAATTTTCATGAATGATGCAATATAGTTAATATATTTTGCCGTAATGGCGATTTATTTCTTACTATATTTAAATGCTAAAAGTTGAGCCTATCTTGAGTTTGTTTTTTAATATCATCTTTATCATAAAGAAAAAATGTTAGAAGAGGTAAATCATTTGGTATATTATTGTAGCTTAAATTATTCATTGCAGAGATTTGGTTGGGAGGAATATTGTAGGATAATATAATGGGTAACTAACAGGCAGATCAGTCATGAACTTGTTTAAAGGAGCTTAGTCTGAAGAATATTTTTTAGTGATAAGAACGATGTAAAAAAATGTAGGAAAGTAATACTATATTTAAGCATAAATACGAACATTAGAAAATTAAATGAGCTAAAAAGAAAATAATAGAGTATCTAGCCAGGAAAATAGAATCATGGCTACAGTGTCAATTTTTATCAAAAATTTGAAGTTTTTTAACAAATAGCGGCTTATTTGCTTTTGTAGTTCTAAATTTTTGTCAGGTGATTTGGACACATAATTAAAAAAGAAAGTGATGATATAATCTCACTCGTTTCGATAAACCACTTTGAAAGTATCCAGCTTAAACTGCCGAAAACAATAGCTAAAAATTATAAAATACTGGATAAGAAGTGGCCAAATTTATCCTCTGCCACTCACATTAATATTTAGAAGATATTCCTGTGATGGTGTATAGGGGACTGTGAAGGCAGCATAGACAGCTTTGTTACGAGGTCGCGCTAACCTTTTTCTTTTCTTCAAGCATTGCTACAAACCCTAGATATTCATCCTCTGTTATATCAAGAAACTCCATTGACTGCTCCATGGGAATTCCCTTTTTACGGTGTTTTGCGAGCAGTTTTAGAAGTAAGTCTAGTTTCCCTTTCTGTGTGGCTTCTTCTATTATTGTAGCCATATAATCCCTCCCTATCTGCTTTTTCTGATCATCTGTCATGCTCTTGGAGAATTTAGAATCCATGTGCTTTTTGATTATCTCGACAAATTCTTGGTCTGGAAATAATACTTTGTTTTCCAAGTAAGTTAGGCACTTTTTGTGGCGTTCAAAGTCGAACTTTTCGTTCATAATTGAAATATTAGCGAGGCATATGCAATCTTTTAAATTTGCGATTATGGTGGCAGTAATTTTTTTGTCCAAACTATCGAACAGTTCATCTTCTACAACTTCGCTAAGGAAAATTGTATCGGGTTTGAAATAAAAATTTACACTAGATATTGTAATTGGGTTAAAACGTTTTACATTCGTCCCGTAAATAATCAAAAAATGTATTTGAGGGGGATAATCATAATTTTTGAAATAAGTTTTCGTGATTTCTGCAATATAGTGAATATGCTTACAAGTATCAACGTATTTTTTTTCTGACTCACATTCAATCGCTAAAACTACAGGCGTTTCATTTATTTCCTCATTGTTTATTTCATCCTTGTCGGCTAATTCATATAGCATGTCAAGGGAAAGCTCTACTTTTGGCACTACAAATTGATTTCTCTCCAAGTGTGTAATTATTTTAGGATTCAGTGGGTGGTTTGTAGGGAACAAACCTGTGTCTCCAACGGTTTCAAATTCCATACCTCTACATAGAATTTCCTTGACTATGAGATCTGTAGCATGCCAGGAATTATCCGCGTTGCTTTTTGGGGTTTCAGCGCTTTTTGGGGTTTCAGAGCTTTTTGGGGTTTCAGCGCTATTTTGGGTTTCAGGTTTATCTTCCATTTGCTATATTTCCAATGTGAGATTAAAGATAATGTTGTGGAAGTTACTTGGCATCATAAAATTTAATAATAAAAAAATAGGGCATTTCCGACAAGGAAAGCTGCTTTGGGCATGTCTTAAATGGAGTATTACCTAAATACCCAAACTTTTTAGTATTATATCAAAAAAAGGCTGAAAAAAAACATTTTTTTTAGCAAATGATAGGATGCTAATTGTGAATAAATTATGATATATGTTGTGTTCGTTAAATAAATTTTGTATATATGTATACTTTTGTTTGGTCGAAAACGGCCTTTTTTCGATTCTTTTTACAAATATTTTTTTTATTGATACAGCCAAAAATAACGCAAATTATAATTTTGTTTGATCAAGATTTTTGTAGTCAACTTCATGATCCCCTTGATTTATTCAATTACGGGGAGTGGAAGGAAATGTTAGGCATAAAAAGCTCTTGAAGTTGACTACACCGGGTGGAGGAAGGGCTTTGGCCGCAGCTTCAGTGACCCCTCTATTCCAGGTGGGATTCTAGCTAAAGGATAGCCTCAAAGACAGGATCTTAGCCCCAGCACCTCATCCTTAGCCAACGAGGGGGCTCCAGGATGGGCTTAGCCCAGACTCCTGGAGGCTTGGAGGCAACGGATTCCAGCATCTGGACAATCTGTAGAGAGTCTCTTGGATTCTATCTTATCCCTTATTTTTCGCTCCCCTGGGCGAGTTTTTTTTCTTTTAGTTTTAGTTAAATTCTTTGGCCCTTGTTGGCATATAGCTACAACTTTGTTGTTCAAGCCTTTGGGCGAGCTCATTTTTGACTACAAAGTCGGCCCAATTAAAGAAGGCGGAGTGTCACCCGCAAAAATTGGGAATCTTCTTTTCTGGAGATTTGTGGGGTCAATTAGGGGTCTGGCTCTTTTAGGCTAGGGCTTATTTCGCGCCCAAAAGATCGATTAGCCACCCGGGGAGCTTCACCACCTTGTTGTCCATGTTCAGTGTGGCGTGAAGCGTGCGCCCCGCCACCCGCAACAAGGGATCCTCGCCGTTGTAGAGCCGGTAATCGAACATGAAGCTGGCCTTTTTGATCTGGGAGATCCAGCTCTCCATGCGGATATGGTCATCATAGTGGAAGGGCTGATAGAAATGGGCCCAGGCCTCGGTCAAGGGCGATCTTATGCCTTTTGCCTCTATTTCCGAGTAGGGCACGCCCCGCTCCCTGAGGTAGTCGCCTCTCGCCTGCTCGAAGATCCTGAAGTAGTTGGCGTTGTTCACGATGCCCATGACGTCCGTGTCCACGTAGAGCACTCTATAGAAGGAGTGGCACACGAAGGTTCCGGGGGCTGGTGTGGAGAGATTCACTGGCCGCCGTCCTTTTCCGGACCGAAGACGAGCCTCCCCAGGGAGGGTCCGTCCGGTATGAGTCCGCCCGCCTTGATGGCCTCTTTTTCAGAGTAGCCGGCCCCGTTGGATTTGTGTGGCTTCTGGGAGTCGTAGAAGACGAAGGGAACGGGATCCGGGGTGTGGGTCTTGAGGCTCACCGGGGTGAAGTGGTCGCAGGAGCACAGTAGCCTGTAGTCCCCGAAATCCGGAAGGGCCTTCAGGAAGGGCCCCACAATGAGGCGGTCATAGTTTTCAATGGCCTGGAGCTTGCCCTTCAAGTCCCCCTGGTGGGAGCACTCGTCCGGGGCCTCCAGGTGCACGATGGAGATGTCGTACTTTTCCAGGGCCTTGAGTCCGGCCTCGGTCTTCCCCTGATAGTTGGTGTTGAGATCCCCGGTGGCCCCCTTGACGTCGATGGATTTGAGGCCCGTGGCCACGGCCAGGCCCCGGATGATATCAACCGCCGAGACGGTGGCGCCGGTTAGGCCGAAGCGCTCCTCATAGGTCTTCACCACCGGGGTGGTGCCCTGGCCCCAGAGCCAGATGGAGTTGGCCGGGGGCTGGTTCCTGGCGATTCTCTCCTTATTCACCGGGTGGTTTTCCAGTATGGGCCAGGAGGCCTTCACCAGATCCATGATGGGCGCGAGTTTGGGATCGTCCAGGAAGGGCTTGATGGATTTGTCCAGGTGGTCGTGGGGAGGTATGGAGGCTAGGCCCTGAGGGGCGTAGGGCCAGATGAAGATATTCCGGTAGTTGACGCCCTGGTGGATGCTCTGACCGGCCTTAAGCGGCATCTGGTCCGAGAGATCCTGGAGGAGGGTCTTGGCCTCCACCATGGAGATATCCCCGGCCGCGTGGTTCAGCATAATGGTGTCCGAGCCCCGGTGATCCACGGTCACCAGGTTGAGGCGGAAGGCCAGGTCCCCGTCCTTCAAGGGGATATGGAGGGCCAGGGCCTCCAGGGGGCCGCGCCCCGTGAGCACACCTTTGGCCGAGTAACCCATGAGCGACATGATGGCCACGTCCGAGCCCGGGGGCATGCCATCCGGAACCGTCTGACAGCGGGCCAAGAGTCCCTCACGGGCGAGATAATCCAGATTGGGGGTGGATGCGGCCTCCAGGGGGCTCTTTTTGCCTAAGGAGTCATAGGGAAAGTCACCCATGCCGTCCCCGATTAATATTATGTATTTCATATATCTAGCTTTGTTGGAATAAGTGAATAATATTGTTAAGTTTAGCGCATTTAAGCGTCCCTCCCCAGGGAGGGGAAAAAACACAAAGGGCATTTTAGCAGAAAGGGGATAGGGAAAAGAAGCGAAAAAAAAGCCCGGAGGGCATATTTTTGGTTAAATCCATATTAAGGAAAAGGAGAGCTAGAGCTCTCGCCAGAAGCCTAATTTCCTCCCTAAGGCTTTGGGCGTTTTTCTATTTTGGCTCAAGTTTGGGACATTGGGCTCTAAAATATTTGCCTTAGGAAGGCTCTCATGAGTCCATTTAAGCCTGTGATGTAGAAAAAACCTTAACGCGAGTCAAAATGCTTGTCAATTAATTATCTATGAGCTCTCTAACAAGGATTTTTAGAAATTTTACAAATCTTTCTATTTTAGCCTTTGTGAAAGGTCAATTTGGCGCGGGGAAAATAATTTTGACAGCAGTTTAGGTAAGATTGCGACTTATCCAATGTTATATGGGTGATCTGTGAAGGAAGCGCTCCATGTTTTTTCATTTCGTTTGCAAATTTTTTTATAGTGTCGGGACCTTTTCCCTCTGTCGCGAAAATCACTCTTTCTTTCGATATGTCAAGGAAAACGGTTATATGTTCATAGGCTTTTAGTGACGCTGTCGCAACTATCCCTATCTTCCTAACTTTTGACCAATCTTCTTCTTTTGGTAATTTTTCCGCGTAATAATTAACGACTCTCCAGACTCTTGTATCATGTAAACCATATTCAAGCGCTACAGTGGAAACAGGTTGAGATTTGGCGGAAGTAACAAGTTTTATTTCAAAGTCATAAGTTAAGGAACTTTTTGGCCTAGCCCAGGGAACATTTATTCTATGTACGCCGCATGTCTGACATTCGATTCTTGGCACATCACAGTGAAAAAAACATTTGAATTTGGCTAAATTGATGTGTCTCCAAACCTTTGTCATTTTGTCATAAACTTTTTGTGTCCCCTCTCCGCATATAGGACATACAAACATCATCCCTTTTAAAAATTTTAAATAAAGATGAACTTCTCGTGTTTCCAAATTATATACTATATCATTTATCGAGATATCATCCGGTATGTCACACGCGCTTCTAAAGAATTCGTTTACATCTATCATACTGTATAAAACCCACAAGGATAAAAATCACCTAAAGCTTTAGGATTTTTTGGTAAAACTTGTGTCGTTTAACTCAAAAAAAAAAAAATAGATTTAGTGTATAAAAGCTAAAATTTATTTTACCCTTTATCTTCTATTCGTGTAACTAAAAAAAAATAATTTGCGCCTTTGGTCCAGATGCCAGGGAAGGATTCAATTAGGAGCGCCTTTATCTAGAAAGGTTTTGCTTTAAGCATTATCATTTTTACCCGGAGTGTTGAGCTTTTAGAGGATAAAAAAAATTTTCCCGTAAATGTTGGGGGAAACACGCTAATTTTTTGTGAGGGCTTTAAGGGAGTTTTTCACTTGAAGCGCCCCACGTCAAGGGCCGCCATATGGAGGGTCGTGTAGATCCCCCCAATCTTGTTGTGCTTGTAGCCCTTCCAGACCTCCCGGCTCTTGATGGACTTCTTGTAATCTGAAAGGGAGAGTAGCTTGGTGTTTCCAAAATCCCCCCTTTCGGTAATCCAGATCTCGTCCGGGCGGAAGAGCATCTTGTCCAGAAGGAGGGCGGAGCTCAAGGTCAGGATGAACTGGGAGCGCGAGTGCGGGGTGCAGGTCTCCAAAAATTCCGCGAGCGTCTGGTGGGCGAGGATTAGCTCAAAGGAGTTGTCGAACTGGGTGTTTATGTAGACCCTGTCGGTGAAATTGGCCGAGAGTTCCGCGAGCGCCAGCATGGACACCAGGGCGTTTTTCTCGCGCTCCTCGGAAAAGGGGTGGACTATCGGGTAGTAGTCCCCGGGTCCCTCCTTGTCAAAGGGATAGACCTTCAAAACCCTATGCTCGTTGAAGGCGCGGTAGCGGTAATAGACCTCCACGGCCTTGGCCTTGTGGTTAATGAAGATGGTGAAGTTCCCGCACTGGGTGGTCTCGCCATTTTGCAAGGCCTCGTGGACGGGGTCCTCCGGATCGGCCACGCGGCTATCTAGCCTGCAGGCCGGCGAGTTCTGGTCCAGGAGGCTCACGAAGTCATAGAAGTGGTGGGGATCGGCATGCGTCCTGTCCGCTCCCTGCCTGGGCTGGATAAAGGAGCCCGGGCCGCTTATCTGGAGCGTGTCCTTGAACCAGTCGAAGACCTCCTGGTAGTTGGGGATTTTGTTGAGGATGGTGTACGGCAGAAAGAGCTGGGTCTTGGGGAGGCTCTTGATGAGGCTCCTCAGCTCGTCGTAGTTCTCCGTGAGGCGGTGGAGTTTTATCTTCTTCTTGCGCCGCTCATAGAGCATGATCCTCTGGGAGCTGGTTATCTTAATTAGCCTCTCATTGATGATAATGTCCTGGAGGGCGACGAAATTGTAGCGGTAGACGGTCTCGCCTATGAGGATTTCCACCCCCATGTTGACGGGTAGCTGTCTCTCGTCCGAGTAGTTCTGAAAGGCGTAGAGGTTTAGGGTCTTGATGAAGTCCGGGGCCTCGGTCACCATGGTCTTGAAGAACCTTAGGGCCCTTCCGAGATTCTCGTTTCCGGTGTTGGGTCCGCCGAAAATACCGGTTACCGGTAGCACCTTTTTCGCAAATGTGGAGTGCTCTTGGAGCCTCCCCTCAAACTTGCTACCAGCCGAGGCGATCATGGAAAAGCCGGTTTTTTCTTTGAAAGAGAGAAAATTTTTTACTGATAACTTCAACAGCATTTTTTCAGAAAGTTCCGTTTTACTTTAAAGAGCGGGCCCCGGAGCTCACTTTCGCGGCGGGTGCCTACCTAAAGATTGTTGTGAGAATTAATTTTCTAAAGTTTAATAAATATTGTCTTCTTGGCTTGTGGCTTTTTAGGGTTAAGAGCGGATCTTTTTTTACTTTGGCGGAAGATTTACGTGCTGGTAATTCACGCACTCACTTTCCACGTAGATCTTTTGGAGGGCGGAGGTAGGATATTTTCCAGAAAAGCGCACTCCAAAAAGAGGGAAGCATAGCCCCAGGGCGACACCTGATAATGGCGCGTTTCGGGGTTTCCATTGATTTGAAAAAGTATTTAAGGAGGGAATGAAATTAAATGAACGGAAGGAGGCGCGCGACCGGGGCGCTTGTAGCTAGCTGAAAATGATAGGTTCGAAAAAAAGACTAAGTCGCGCTATGTTGGCGCAGAGGGCGACCTTTGCCCTGGGGGTTCACAATTTGCCATGCGCTTGGGCAATAAAAAAAGGGCGAGTCAAAATGCTTTTGAAAAAGGCTTTTGCTAAATATGGGAGCGTTGGGCAAAGGGAGGGTTCCAGCGGTTACGGGAGGAATTATACATACAATTTGCGCAAAAGGCAAATTAATCTAAGGCTTTTTAAACTTCCAGAAAGCTATTTAAAGGACCTTTTTAGATTTTAGTCTCCGAAACTATGAAAACCCAAAGTATATAAGGATTTTAGCGTTTTTAAGCCAAAAATACCCTCAAAAACGTTTCAGAACTATCTTTCGTTTCTTTAGGGGCTAATACCACCATTTTTTCAGGGTTTTGGCATCTTCGTGGTTTTCAAATACTAATGTTTTCTGAATTATTTTAAGAGCTTTAAGCG
>JAITJT010000061.1 GCA_031278795.1 Deltaproteobacteria bacterium
TGGCTTTCCGGGTTTTGGGCTAAAGCCTTTGGCTTTTTCTTTTGTTTATTGCCGAAAAGCGGTGTAGAATAATACTTGCTTTTTTTTGACTGGTCCGCGCCTTTTAAAGGTCTTTTTTAACGAATAAAGGCCTTTTTTTGAGAATGAGGCGATTTTCCGGGCGCATCCCCTGTAAAAAGAACACTTTCTGGAGCGAATTAGCGGTATGGTGGGATCTGGAGACAACAAAAACCAAAAAAAACTCACTTTGGAGGGGCTGGCCAACAATTTCTTCCTGAGCGGCCTTGGTCTGTGGGAGCTGGAGCTTTGCCCCGACAACGTGGATAGCGCGGAGATCACCGTCAGCGATAGCTTTTTGCTTCTTTTGGGGAACAAGGACGACGATTTATCCAATAACACCATGGGTCTTAAGGAGTATATTGACAACTGGGTTCATCCGGAGGAGCTGGGCCAGTTCCTGGAGGCTTTGGACGACCTGACCCAAGGCGTTAACGACCATTACGAGCTCGAACACAGACTTTGGTGCTACAAGCGCGAAGAGTGGCGCTGGATCAACCTTAACTGCGAGATCATAAACAAGAAAGAGAGAGAGACGGGCGGATCAATGAAGATATCCGGGGTCATCCAGGATATCCATGTGAAAAGACTGGCCCGTCAGGCCCTCAACAGGGCCCTCCAGGAAAAAGAGGTAACCAGCAAGGCTTTGGCGTTGGAGCAGAAAAGGGTTTCCGCGGTTATAGACGCGGCTAACCTAGGAACCTGGGACTGTGATTTGACTACCGGAGAGGTGGTATATAGCCTAAGCTGGGCTCAAACCATGGGTTATGAGCTCCCTGAGCTTGGAAAGACCCTCAAGGACAGAAGTAAGTTCGTAGTAGCCCAGGATCTGGAAAAAGCTAACAAGGCTCTGGAAGACCATCTGTCCGGGCGCATACCATTTTATGAGGCGGACTATAGGATGATCCACAAGGATGGATCCATAGTCTGGACCCAGGACCGGGGAAGAGTGGTGGAGTTCGATTCCGACCATAAGCCTACCCGTCTGGTGGGGGTCATGCTGGACGTTACCAGGCAAAAAGCCACGGAAGAGGCTTTGAAGCAAAATACCGAGCAGATGGAGCTATTTTTTGAAGCGGCATCCTTCGGGACCTGGGACTGGGATCTTCTCCTCGGAACCATCAAATACAATCACATCTTCTATGATTTACTTGGCTATAAGCCAGGAGAGCTAAAAGAGACCATCGCCGAATGGGAGGAACTGGTTCATCCTGAGGACCTTCCGGCCGCAACGGCGGCTCTCGAGATGTGTCTTTCCGGGGATGTTACCGTATACGCCTGCGAAATGCGGATGAAGCACAAAGACGGTCATTTTATATGGACCTATGACATAGGAAGGGTGGTTAACTGGGATGAGGAAGGCCATCCCCTAAGGGTGGTCGGAGGCCATTTCGACTTTTCCGACAAGAAGAAGATGGAGCAGGACATCTTCAAGATGATCGAGCAGGAGAGAGAGGCGAGACTCGCCAGGGAACTGGCAGAGGAGAGCGCGAGGGCCAAGTCCGAGTTTCTGGCCAATATGAGCCATGAGATAAGAACCCCCATGAACGCTATCCTAGGTCTTACGCACCTTGTTCTGGAGACCGAGCTTAACGAGCAGCAGAACGAGTATCTTCACAGGATAAGCGTGGCCGCCAAATCTCTTCTGCGCATAATTAACGATATTCTAGACTTTTCCAAGATAGAGGCCGGTAAGCTAGAGATGGAGATGGCGGTATTCGACCTCGACATCCTGGCCTCGGCCGATCTTAAGCTTCACAGTAACCAGGCCGCTCTAAAGGGTCTTTACCTCAAGCTGGACATAGATCCGGATGTTCCCCGCTATTTGTTAGGCGATCAGGTGAGGCTAGGGCAGATACTAAATAACCTCTTAAGTAACGCTATAAAGTTCACGGAGACCGGAGGGATAACCGTAAAGGTTAAGCTAAAAGAGCGCTCCGAAAAGGAGGCTTTGCTTCTTTTTAGCGTTATAGATACGGGGATTGGCCTTAGCGAGGAGCAGTTAAAGGGCCTTTTCTCGGCTTTTACCCAGGCCGACACCTCCATCACCCGCAAATACGGAGGAACGGGCCTGGGGCTTACCATATCCAAGCGTCTAGCCGAGCTTATGGGAGGTAGGATCTGGTGCGAGAGCGAACCCGGCAAGGGCTCAAACTTTAGCTTTACAGCCAAGCTCAAGATGAGCGACAAGCCGCCGGAGACCCAGGACCGTTCCGGCATCTCCTTCGAGGGCCTCGAGGTTCTGGCAGTGGATGACAATATCACGGCCCTAGAGCTCATAAAGGAGGCCCTAAATAAACAGGGCGTCAAAAAGGTCACGACCGTAAGCTCCGGGGATGAAGGCATCCAGTACCTCAAAACCATCAAGAAAAAACCAGATCTCATCATGGTGGACTGGAAGATGCCCGGCATAGACGGCATAGAGACGGTCAAGCAAATAAACGACATAGCCCAGGTGGTTAACTCCTCGCTCATAGTCATGGTGACGGCCTATAACCGGGACGAGATACTCACAAGGGCCAAGGAGCTGGGCGTGAAGAAGGTTCTTACCAAACCCTTGACCGAGTCCTATCTTCACGATTGCTTAATGGATCTATTCGGCACCGCCAAGAAAGTCTCCGATAAGGGCAAGAAAGCCAAGGGAGAGGAAATAAAGGCCATCAAAGGGGCCAAGATCCTCCTTGTGGAGGACAACGAGGTTAACCAGCTGGTCGCCTCCAAGATATTATCCAACGCGGGCCTTAACGTAACCATAGCCAGCGACGGCCAAAAGGCCGTGGACTTTGTCCAGAAGGACCAGTACGACCTGGTATTAATGGACATCCAGATGCCGGTTATGGACGGCTTAACCGCCGCCAAGACCATAAGGTCCCTGGGATTCGACGCCCTCCCAATAGTCGCCATGACAGCCCACGCCATGAGCTCGGACAGGGAGCTTAGCTTCCAGGCGGGCATGAACGACCATGTGAATAAGCCCATAAACGTGAAAGAGCTCTTTCAGACCCTTTCCAAGTGGATACCGCCCAAGAACAACGAGGCGGAGGCGGACATAGGGGCGGCGAGCTGAGGGTCTTTGTAAATCAGCATATTGGTTAGAAACAAGCAAAAGAAAGGGGCGCGGGGCGCCCCTTTCTTTTGGGCGAGGCTTAAGGAAAGAAAGAGGGGGGGCTGGTCTTCTGAAACTGGGGTTCTTATATATATGGATGGGGGAGAGGGGAGATGTATAAGGATGGTGGAGTTAAGTAGGGATGTGGGGGCTATAAGGATAGGGAGTTGAAGACGGGAGCTGGTAAAAAGCTTTAAAAGTATCTTAAATCACTCAATGTAAGCTCAAATTAGGATAAAATAAGGTATTTTTATAACTTTTTAAAGAATAAACTGTCAAATTAAGTAAATTTTAAAAAAAGACTAGCTTTTAACAAATAAATCCGCTATGATACCAAAAATTTGAAAAGAGGTTCTTTTAACCACAATGAAAAAAATGGCGACTCTTATTTGCATAGCTTTGTTTTTGGGCGGATGCTACTCCGTTAAAAATCGCATCGAAGATATAGTTCATGGCTGGGACAGCTGCAGCCCGGTGAACGAAAGTTGTCTTTCCTCCCCACGGGAGTTCTACGCCATACCCATTATTAATTCCATCAACACCTGGAAGGGGAGGACTGTCGAGGAACTTACGGCTTCCTGGGGGCCTCCCGATAAGATAGAGAAACTATCAGATTCCGGAAACCTCCGTTACGTCTGGGTGGCGAACCGCACGTTAGAGGGGGAGGTGCGCTATGATCATGACCATTGGAAAAACGAGTGGACTTTGGTCAGAAAACCCGATCAAACCTTTCGCTGTCAGACCTTTATGATCGTGGATGCAAACGGGATAGTGACCCCGGCTTGGGTGGATAGGTTAGGGGCCTGCAACGAGTATTTTAGTCCTCGTCCGGCTTACGCGCCGTGAGGAAGGCTTGAATGGACTGAAGATAAAAGGAAGGTCTCAAAGTTAGCCGGGAGTATGAGGGATAATTTTTTATCAGTAATCTATAAGATTAAAGAGCTATAACTATTTTTTGGACGATAATTATCCGCTATCCACTTAACAATCTGAAGGTAATTTTAATCCCAAGTTGAATTAGAGCCAAAAAACTACGTGGAAATGAAAGAATAATGACCGAAGTGGGAGAGACCTAAAAAATTATTTTTAAAGGTGAAATTTTTCTTGACAAAGACAGTTTTATGGTTTAAAATGAAAAAATATAAGGATTTAAGCTAGTAAAGAGCTCATATCTTTAAAAGTGTTTAATTATGCAAAAAAGATACTATAAGTTATATAAGTATATATAAGTATCTATAGTATATAACTAATTACTTCATCTTCTGGGATATATTTTTTAGGTATGCCGAAACGTAAAATAGATGCAGATAAGTCTTTGCTTTGTGTAAATGCATTGCCATTAGTGGAAAATGTGTGGGGCTGCTTACGTGATCTGTTGATGAAGATTTTTTCTATGAAAGAGTTGGCACGATTATTGCTTTCTCTCGGAGTAGAAGATGCATTAGCGACATTAAAAGGCATAAGAAATACATTTTTATTGAGGCTTCGTCACTTAAAAGGCGGAGCTTTTTTTGTGACCACCTTGAGAACTTGATTCCATGTTCTTTAAGGTGGTTTTTTTGTGCTCACCTTTTTTTTTGTTATTTTAAATGTGAAAGATTTATTTGGAATTTAATCATGATATTACGAAATAATAAAATTTTAGGAAAAATGTCATGAGTAAGTTAAAAACAAATGTACCAAATGATGCATGTTTGCTATCACCTCCAAATAATGACAATAGACGGGTGGTCGAAAGAAAAAAG
>JAITJT010000247.1 GCA_031278795.1 Deltaproteobacteria bacterium
TCTAAGCCCTGTCGCCAGTGCACGTAGCGCACCTGGTTGGAGGCGTTGCTCTCGGCGCTTTCAAACATGCCCTTGAACCTATCCAATACTCCCTCGTCCCCTAGGACAATCAAGGCCCCCATGGCTACGCAAAGAGCGATGATAGCCGCCACCAATCTGCCAAAACATTTACGGAAGGCGAAGAGCATCAGGGCTCCGGATATGGGGACCACAATCAAGGCTATGCGCGAGCAGTTAAGGTAGAGGCACAGGCCGCCAAAGGCCAAGAAGATAGCGAAAAGGATGGCCCTACCCTTCTTTCCCTCATATAGGCATATGGCCATGGCCCCCAGCATGAGGGGTATCACCTGGGCGAGTACAGCGCCGCTCTCGATAATCCCCAAATCCGCCTTGGCTCGGAAGCAGTCCAGGCAGAAGCTGGCCTCGCTCCAGGCTATGAGGAACCAGAGGACCAGCCCCAGGCCGTAACAATAGGGGACTATCCTGGGAAGGAAGGCCCGGCCGTAGGAGAGGGCCACCCAGACGCTAAGGGCCGTTAAGAGCAGATAGGTGATGTTTGCGAGATAGGAAAAGCTCTGCTGGGGCCTTCCGCTAAAGATTGAGCTTAAGAGGTAGCTAAAAAGAAAGAGCGCGAGACCAAGTAGGTAGATGCCCGGAGGAGAGGGCACTATCCTCTCTTTAAAAAAGATTGTAAAGGCCAAAAGCGCCCACAGAAACAATAGGGCGAAGGAGGCGTTCACGACACCCCGGCTGAATACCCCGAAAAAACAGCCCAGAAGCAAGGCTATGGGCCCCACCAGATTAAAAATGTCCCTAGCCTTTCCGTGAGAAATCAAAGCGTCACCTATAATAACTAATTATTTAAAATTAATATTAAGAAACAAATACTAAATGTTATAAGATAGCTTAAAACATAATTCAGTCTTAATTTATTAAATTAGACTGATCCTTACTAAGACAAAATTCCCATAACGGGAGCATTCTAGCTAAAAGCAAATCTTTAAACAACGCCTCCATGCTTAGGGTCTTAAGAGGGCTCCTGGAACATAGTTATCCGGGCTTAAATTAGCTAAAAGGGCTCAAATCAGCCGAATAATCAAGATTTTCACTTAAGAGCTTATAGCTTCGCTTCCAGATTTATAGTATTTTATTAATTTTCAGGATGATAAGAGGAGTAAAAGAAACTCAACTAAGTTAAGCATTTTCGTTTTTTTGGGCTTAAGAAAAAATAATTTCATAAACCTGTTGACAAAAAAAATAGACATATTATAATAACATTCTAAAAGCTTTAACCATGTACAACGTCACACAAGCGGGAAAAGAATAGATAAAAATTCATAAAAATATATTTAATTATGTCTTTTTCGTGTTATATTAATACAACCAAACAATCTAACTAGTAATTTCACCTAAGCAACTGTCCCATATTTTTTCCATTCTGCAAAATAGAAAAAAGAATCGAGGCGCCAATGGCTGAACGGATACTGCACTACCCCAAACAATTTTTAAATCAAGTGGACATCGCTCTCCACCATCTTAGCCAGAATTACAGGCTCATAAAGAAGTTCGCCGGCGATAAACCCATCATGGGGGTAATCAAGAGCGACGCTTACGGTCACGGTTTGGTGGAATGCGCCAGGGTACTCATAGAGGAGGGAGTCGCGCATCTGGGCGTGCAGGACGTCTATGAGGGAGTGGCCCTGAGGGACGCTGGCATCAAGGCCCAGCAGGTCTATGTCATGAGCGGCTTGGACTACCCCTCCCAGATAACCCTCGCGGCCGAAAGGGATCTGGTGATCTTTGTCTACAGCCGGGAGCAGCTGGTGAACATCATCAACCTGGCCCAGGTCCGGAGCTTCAATATCAAGGTAATGCTCAAGATCGACAGCGGCATGGGCCGCCTGGGCATGCCCGAGCGGGAGGTAATGCCCTTCCTGCAGCAGGCCTACGCCGCGCCCAGCGTCCAGGTCATGGGCCTAGCCACCCATCTGGCGACCATCTCGGACGCCAAGGCCGTGGAGCAGCTGAATCTCTTCCAGCACCTCATCAAGCGCTCTGAGGATGTCATCCAGGCGCCCCTGGTGAGTAGCGCGCTCTCAGGTGGCTCACTACTCGCGCACCCCGAATACCCCGACGGACTCCCCCGGGTGGGTCTCGCCCTCTACGGCGTGGGGCCTCCCCCGGAGAGCCTGAAGAACCCGGTTCCCTACAAGGGCAAGGATACCGGGGGAGAGGACAGCCTCTTTCCGCATGTGGAGCCCAAAAAACCAACCCACCACGCCTCTGGACTGTCCATCTTGGAGAAACTGAAACCCGTCATGCGGGTCAGCTCCACCATAATCCAGTTGAAGCGCCTAAGGAAAGGCGACTCGGTGAGCTACGACAGGATATTTGTCGCGCCCAATGACATGTTCGTGGCCATCATACCCTTTGGCTACGCCAACGGCCTCCACTCTAGCCGCTCCGAGAAGAACTGCGCGCTCATCAAGGGCCACCGGGTCGAGCAGATAGGAAAAGTCTGCATGAACCTGACCGCCTTCGACGTGAGCGCACTTACCGGGGTGAAGCCGGGTGACGAGGTGGTGCTCTTGGGCGAGTCGGGCGAGGAGAAGCTGGACGCCTACCACGAGTACTTCCCGGAGAAATGCAACCCCTATGAGCTGCTCTGCCACTACGGAAGACTCAACCGTAAGTTCTTCCACAAGAGTTGAATTTTTTATAAAGGGCCTCCAAAGGCCCGCACTATTCCCTGGAGCGTGAACTGAACATTAATGAAAGAGTTGATTAGAAGCCTTGTCTGGCAGGCCCTCCAGGAGCTTGTGCTGAAGATTCCCTTAGACCTTGCCCTCGATCCCCAGAGATTCACGGTGGAGCGCCCAGCCAACAGCTCCTTTGGGGATTTTTCCGCCAACGCGGCCATGGTCTATTTCAAGGCCTTTAAAGCTAAAGACAAGTCCTTAACACCCCAGATATTAGCCGGATTGATAATAGAGAATATCCCTAACCGTAAGGCATTTTCCGAAATAAACATAGCCGGGGCGGGTTTCATCAACTTTCGCCTTACAAATGAAAAGTGGCAAGATGTGCTTCTTGAGATTAGAAGCCTTGGTGATAGCTACGGCTCAGAGGCCCCCAAAGACCAAGCTATTCTCTTGGAGTTCGTCTCTTCCAACCCCACTGGCCCCCTCCACGTGGGCCACGGCCGGGGCGCGGCCTGGGGGGACGCCATGGGAAACATTCTCTCCTTTCTGGGCCACAAGGTGGAGAGGGAATACTACATAAACGACGCTGGTAACCAAATAGACACCCTGGGGGCATCGGTCATCTTCCGCCTCAAGAATCCCGACCCGGAGGCGCTGGTTCCAGACGGCCTCTACAAGGGGCTCTACGTCCTGGATATTGCCAATGAACTAAAGAAAAAACACGACAATGAGTTTTTCCAAAAGCCGGATGAGGAGATAAAAAGCACCCTCAGTAGGGAGGCCTCGGAAATTATTCTAGCTGATATGCAGAAGGACCTGGAGCATTTCGGGGTGCATTTTGATAAGTGGTTTTCCGAGAAATCACTTTATGAGAGTGGCAAGGTACAAGACGCCATAGATACGCTCAAGAGAAAGGGCCACACCTATGAAGAGGACGGCGCCCTCTACTTCCGCTCCACCCAATTTGGGGACGACAAGGATCGGGTGCTCATCAAGTCCAACGGCGACACCACCTATTTCGCATCCGACGTGGCCTACCACGACGACAAGTTCAAACGCGGCTTTCAGCTGCTAATTGACGTACTAGGCGCTGACCACGGAGGATATCTCGCCAGGATGCGCGCCGGGGTCGCGGCCCTAGGCTACGACCCCGCGCGCCTGGAGCTAGTTTTATACCAGCTGGTTAAGCTCTACCGCAATAGAGAGCTTCTGAAGATGAGCACTAGAGCCGGTGAATTCGTGCCTTTGAAATTGGTCTTAGATGAGGTCTCGCCTGACGCGGCCAGGTTCCTCTATCTCACCCAGAGTCACGACTCCACCCTGGACTTCGATTTGGAGGTGGCCAAGGCCAAGAACAACGACAACCCCAGCTACTACGTGCAGTATCTCACGGCCAGGATATTCCAGCTCAGGAAAAAGGCCCAGGATGTCTTTGGGGAGCTGGAAGCGCCTGATTTCAGCCTGCTGGTGGAAGCCGAGGAGATGGCCCTCATCTCCAAGCTCTCAAGCTTTCCGGAACTGTTGCAAACCATAGGGGCCAAGCTCCAGCCCCATCTTTTGACGCTCTGGCTCATAGACACGGCCAGGCTCTTTCACCACTACTACGGCGAGCACCGCATAGTTCAACAGGACAAACGCCCCTTGAGCCTGGCCAGGCTGGAACTGGCCTGGACGGTTAGGGAGGTGGTGAAGATTGGTCTCACCCTCCTAGGCGCCATGGCGCCGGACAAGATGTAGGGATAGCGCTCCAAGGAAATTTTGATCTATCCCTGGCCTAAAGTCTCAATGAAGCTAATAAGGAGACTTTCGTGTACACAGCAGTTGACAAAGAGGGCGGTTCAGATACCCGACTGAAGGTAGTAGCCCCTCAAAAGCTGGAGAGGAAAAAAATCTATGAGCGGGAAGAGTGCTTCCCCCCTAGCCGGGACTCCAGGGACTCCCTGGGGCGCGAAGGCATAGTTCGTCCCAAGGGCGCGGGAAGCCCATCCCCCGGTGCCTTGGGGGCTTCCATAAAAATAGCCCCGGGAAAAAAGGCCCTAAGGGCCCAGGCTATGAAAAAAGCGGAGAGGCCTCCCCACACTCTAAAGGGCCTGGAAAATGTTGAAAATCCCGAAATAGATAATACCCGAGAGACTAAGCCTCAAGGCGAAAAAAAGCCCCTAAGATGGCTGGAGCCCATCAAGTGGCTCACCAAGCTATTTTTATCAGCTATCTTCCTGGCCTGGATCTTTGTCCTGGGCATCCTGGTGGGCCGGGGTTCCCTCATCAACAACCCCCACTCCGGCACCCAGGGACTCATTCCCTTCACCAGCAAAGCGGCCCTGTCTCCGCAGGGCCAAGCCTTGGAAGAGCCGGAAAGCTATGCCGGAACGAGCTCCAGTGTCCCAGAGTCGCCCGATCCTGGGCCTCTGGGCTATTACCAGAGAGGGGAAAGCCCAAAACTTCAGTTACAAAGAGCGCCGGAGCCAAGGGGCGTGGGGAAGGTCACCTCCGCCCAGAGCGGGCTCCTTCCTCCCATGACCACAAGTACCCTCCCCGCCCCGGAAAAGGACCCCAAAGCCCCAGAAAAGCCTATAGAGGCCCCTACCAAGGACATCTCCCAGCCCTCGCTTAACTACGAGAGCCCCTTTGCCATCGCCCTCACGGGTGAGGGCACTGGCGCCCTGGTAAGACCCCAGGCTGAGCCCCCCAGCGCCATGAGACCCAATCTTCCGACAGCCGCCATTAGCGTAGCTGGTGACATGGTGAGTCCTTCCCCAGCCCTGGAAAATCCCTCAGCATTAAACCCACCAGCGGAAGCCGCCGCGGAAGCCACTATTGAAGCCACCGCTCCCTCCACCCAGGCAGTAGCTAGCGGGGAAAAAGCCCCAGAGGCGCCAAAGGTGAAGGATAACCCGCAACA